>CAIWAJ010000408.1:0-5524 GCA_903910565.1 uncultured Rhodospirillales bacterium | reverse complement strand
GATACCGGCGAATTCCCCAAAGGCGCCAGCGGCGCGCGGCATGAGCAGCTGATCGAGCTCACCTATATCGCCGCCAAGACCAACCGGATCCGGCTGGTCACTTCGGTGATGGTGGTGCCACATCGCCCCCCCGTGCTGACGGCGAAAATGCTGGCGACGATTGACGTGCTCTCGGGCGGGCGGCTCACGGTCGGCGTCGGCGCAGGCTGGTTGAAGGAGGAGATCGAGGCGCTCGGCGCCCCTCCCTTCGCCGAGCGCGGCGCGGTGACGGATGAGTACATCGCCGCCTTCAAGGAGCTCTGGACGTCCGACACGCCGAAATTCCGGGGCACCTACACTCAGTTCGAGAACCTGGATTTCGCCCCGAAGCCGGTGCAGCGCCCGCATCCGCCGATCTGGGTGGGCGGCGAATCGGGCCCGGCGCTGCGGCGCACGGCGGCGCTGGGCGATGCCTGGTATCCGATCGGCACCAACCCTTCGCATCCGCTCGACAGCCATAAGCGCCTCGCCAACGGCATCGCGCGGCTGCGCCAGTTGACCGCGGCGGCGGGGCGCGACCCCGGCGCCGTCGGCGTCACCTACCGGGTGCAGCGCTACGGCGCCGGCGTGCCGGCCACGGTGAGCGATGGCGAGCGGCGCCTGTTCTCAGGTTCCCTTGGCGACGTAGTGCAGGATATCCGTGACCTATCGGCGCTGGGCGTTGGACATCTGGATGTGGGGTTTGCGGCCGATACGGTGGATGGGGCGATTGCGGAGTTGAAGGCGTTCGCCGAGCAGGTGCGGGCGAAAGTTTAAGGAGGCGGCTTTTTTGGGATGGTGCCTCAGCCAAAGCTCTCCGTTTTAGAGGCGGGTAATTCGCCGTAGGTCGCGGCTTACGCTGTTCGGTTGTGGCTGGGTCTCGATCATGTATCCGTCTCGGAGAGCTTTGCCCCGTCGCTGACAACGCAGCGAAATAGAAATGGTTATGGGAACCACGACCTGAGCGGGGTCGAGGGGTGGAGCCCCCGCCTTGCTTGCTTACCCCGCCACCGATCGGACTGCCGCGTGGGCGGAGAGGATGGCGCCTTCTTGCCAGCCGGTGATGTAGGACATGTGTTCGCCGGCGAAGTGGAAGGGGCCATCGCCGGCCGTCAGGGTGCGGTAGTGGTCGCGGCGGGCGTCGCGGCTCCATTCGGCCCAGCCGCCGCGGTTGTGCGGGATATTGGGCCAGGCGACGCTGATGGCGTGGCCGAGGTGTTGGGCGCCGCCGGGGTGGAGGTGTTCGCCGTCGGCGAGGACGGGGGTGATGCGCTCGGCGGGAGAGCGGGCGGCGAAGGCGAGGCCTTCGCGGTCGGACCAGATATAGGCGCCGACCAGGATGCCTTTTCGCTGATGCAGCCCGGCGGAGGGGTACCAGATTTGGGTGATGTCCCGCGTGGTCCAGGACAGGCCGCCGTAAATGGCGTCGTCCAGCTCCCAGAAGCGGCGTTCGGCCTGGAAGGCGATCTTGCCGGCCGGCACGTATTCGGGCGCGGCGATGGCGGCTTTGGTGGCGGGGGCGAAGTCGGCCGGAATATCGGCCAGCACCGGTAGCGGGATGGTGCAGATGACGTGGTCGGCCTCGATCGCGTGGGCGCTGCCGTCCCGCAGGTTCCGCCATTCTACGCGGGCACCGCTGCCGGTGCGGCGCAACGCGGTGACTTCGGCCTGGGTGGTGATGGCAGGGCCGAGGCGGCGGGCGAAGGCCTCGCCGATGCGGCCCATGCCGCCGACGGGTTGCAACATGACCGGCGATTGCAGGAAGCCTTCGGTGAAACTGGTTTTGTACTGCCAGAAATCGGCTTGCAGCAGGCGCCGGAGGTCAAGCGGCTCGGAGAGTTTGCCGGGTGCGTCGCCGCCGCCGGGGGGGTCGGTGAAACCACCGCGCGAGGAGCCCTTGTAGGCGAGGTCGCGGTCTAGCGCGCCGAAGCTGCGCAGCATGGCGCGCAGGCGGCCGCGGTCCTCGGCGGTGACGGGCTCGGCGAGGGCGGCGCGGTCGAGCGCTTTGGCCGCGAGTTCGGCGACGTAGCCGCGCTCATCAGCGATGACGCGCCGCGCACGTTGTCGTTTGCCGTCGAAGCCTTTCTCGTCATGAAGCCAGGCGGCGCGGTGGTCGTTGCTCATGATTTCGAGCGGCACGCCGAGCTCGCGGCAGTAGGAGAGCAGGGCCTCGTGGTGGAAGGGGATGCGGCCGGGGCCGGGGTTGAAATAGAGGTGAGGCTCGGCGTCCCACGCCACTTCCTGGGTCGAGCCAGCCTCGACGACGCGATCGCCGGCGCGCAGCGTCCAGTTGCGGCCGCCGGCGCGGTCGCGGGCTTCGAGGAGCGTGATGCGGGAGCCGGCCTTGCCGAGTTCCAGCGCTGCGGCCATGCCGGCGAGACCGGCGCCGAGAATGGCGACGTGCTTCCCGGCGCCGGAGCCCGGCGGGAGGCTGGGCGGCCCGGCATAGGCGGCGGGCACCGGCAGCAGGCCCATGGCGGCCATGGTGCGGTAGACCGCGGCCGCCCCGCCGGCATGGCCGACGCGGTGGATGAGACTGCGCCGGCTGATCGTCATGTCAGAATCTCCTGCGGGCCCGCAAGGCGGCTGCGAGCGTGCCGTCGTCGAGGACGTCGAGTGCGCCACCCATCGGCACGCCCTGGCCGACCCGGCTGATGGTGACGCCAAGGGGTTTGAGGCGATCGGTTAGCCAATGCGCGGTGGTGGCGCCATCGACGGTGGCGGACAGCGCCAGGATCACTTCGGTGACGCCGCCTTCGTCGATGCGGGCGAGCAAAGGCGCGAGGTTGAGGTCGTCCGGTCCGGTGCCGCCCAGCGCCGAGAGCGTGCCGCCGAGCACGTGATAGAGGCCGCGATGCACGTGCGCCCGCTCGAGCGCCCACAAATCGCCGACGCCCTCGACGACGCAGATCAGGCCGCGGTCGCGGTGCGAATCGGCGCAGATGGCGCAGGGGGCGGTGCTGTCGAGATTGCCGCAGAGGTCGCAGGTCTTGACCACCCTTGCGGCGTCGGCCAGCGCCATGGCGAGCGGCAGCATGCGGGCCTCGGGCTGCTGCAACAGGCGCAACGCGGCGCGCCGCGCGCTGCGCGGGCCGAGGCCGGGGAGCCTGGCGAGCAGGCCGATCAGGCGTTCGACCTCGGGGCCGCCCATCGGCTCAGACCGGCAGTTTGAAGCCCGGCGGCAGCGACAGCCCGCCGGTCAGGCGCTGCATCTCGGCCTGCTTGGCGGTGTCGATCTTGCGCTGGGCGTCGGCATGGGCGGCGACGATGAGGTCCTGCAGCATGTCCACGTCATCGGCGCTGGCGATCTTGGGGTCGATGCGGACGGATTTCAGCACGCCCTTGCCGTTGAGCGTGGCGCTGACCATACCGGCGCCGGCGGTGCCTTCGACCACCATCGCCTCGAGCACGGTCTGCAGCTCCTCCATTTTCTTCTGCATGTCGGAGGCCTGTTTCATCAGGCCGGCGAGGTTCTTCATCGGTCAGTCATCCCAGTGGTCGGAGGGGCCGTCGGCGTAATCGGCGTCGATCGGGGCGAATTCGGGGCCTTCGGGCTCACCGCCAAGGGCGGGCGCGTCGGCGAGCAGGCCGTAGGCGTCGGTGCGCGCATCATGCACCGATTCGATGCGGGCGCCGGGGAAGGCATCCATGATGGCGAGCACGAGGGGATGCGCGGCCGCGGCGATGCGCCGCGCGCCATCGGCGGCGACGCCCTGCTCGGCCAGCGTCGGCTCGCCGGTGGCGGTGCTGAGCGCAATGGTCCAGCGGGTGCCGGTGGCGTCGAGCAGCAGGGCTGCGAGCTTGGCGGCGAGATCGCGCGGCGCCTCGGGCTGCGGGCGCAACTCGATCACCGGGGGGGCGAAGCGGACGAGATGGACGGAATGGACGATGTGGCCGTGCAGCAGGGCCTCGCGCCGCTCGGCGGCGAGGGCGGCGACCTCGCGGAAGCTGCTGGGGCCTGGGATCGCTTGGCGCGCGGTGGGCTCGGCCTGGGGGGCAGCCATCGCCCGCATCGGCGCGCCATTGGCGACCGCACGGGTACCGCCGCCGGACGGGGAGGGGGCGGCACCGCCGCCGCTGGAGAGGCCCTGCTCGGTGAGCCGGCGCACGAGGTCACCGGGGGGCGGCAATTCCGCCACGTAGCACAAGCGGATCAGCACCATCTCCGCCGCGGCCCGACGATCCGGGGCGGATTCCACCTCGCCAATGCCCTTAAGCAGCATCTGCCAGGCGCGCCCGAGATTGGCCATCGAGGTGCGGTCGGCGAACTCGGCGCCGCGGCTGCGCTCGGCCTCCGGCAACTCGGCGCTGTCGCGCAGGCCCGGGACGGTCTTCAGACGGGTGACGGTATGGATCAGCTCAAGCAGGTCCTGCAGCATGACGCCGAGATCGGCGCCGCGCTCATGGGCGCGGTCGGTGAGGGAAAGCGCATCGGCCGGGCGCCCCGCCATCACCGCCGCGTAGAGGTCGAACACCGCGGCGCGGTCGGACAGGCCGAGCATGTCGGCGGCATCGGCGCCGGCGATCAACTGGCCGGGCTCGGCCTGGGCGATCGCCTGGTCGAGCAAGGAGAGCCCGTCGCGCGCCGAGCCGTCGGCGGCGCGGGCGATCAGCATCAGCGCCTCGGGCGCGATGCCCACGCTCTCCTTTTCGGCAATGCGGGCGAAATGCGCCGCCAACTCGGCGGCCGAGATGCGGCGGAGGTCGAAGCGCTGGCAGCGCGACAGCACGGTGACCGGCACCTTGCGGATCTCGGTGGTGGCGAAAATGAACTTCACATGCGGCGGCGGCTCCTCCAGCGTCTTCAACAACGCGTTGAAGGCGGGGCGGGAGAGCATGTGCACCTCGTCGAGGATGAACACCTTCGTGCGCGCCTGCATCGGGCGGAAGCGTACGGAGTCGATGATTTCGCGGATCTCGTCGATGCCGTTGTTCGATGCGGCATCCATCTCCACCACATCGGGGTGGCGGTCGGCCAGAATCGCGATGCAGTTGGGGCAGACGCCGCAAGCATCCACCGTCGGCCCACCCTTTCCGTCCGGCCCGATGCAGTTGAGGGCGCGGGCGATGATGCGCGCCGTGGTGGTTTTCCCGACGCCACGCACGCCCGTGAGCATGAAGGCATGCGCCACCCGGCCGACCGCGAAGGCGTTGCGCAGCGTGCGCACCATGGTCTCTTGGCCGATCATGTCGGCGAAGGTGACAGGGCGGTATTTGCGGGCGAGCACCCGATAGGGCGTCGATTGCGGCGCGGCAGGAGCCGCCGGGGCGGCAGGCGCGTCGCCGAACAGCCCGGGGCCCTCAGGCTCCGGCGCGGGCAGCTTCTCGTCGTCCTCGAACAAGCCGGACATGCGGGGCGCCGCTGCAATGGCGCCTGGCTGCGCGGGCAGCGGCGGCCGGGTTGATGGGGTGGGAGGCCGAACAAACGACCCGAGCGTGAACTCGTTGCGGCTGCTTCCTTCCGGACCTGACCGGGTTGGCGAGGCGCCCGTCCGCCGCCGACCTC
>CAIWAJ010000407.1:0-6233 GCA_903910565.1 uncultured Rhodospirillales bacterium | reverse complement strand
CGGCGATGCCGGTGAGGGTGTCTTCCTTGATGGTGATGTTGAGCGCCTTCTCGATCGGGTCGAGCAGCGCCTTGCGCTGGGCCGCCTGATAGGCGCCGCCGAAGGAGGCGAAGGTGATGGTGGTTTGTGCCGCGGCCGGCAGACTGGCCGCGAGGCTCAGCAGCAAAGCCGCCCGGAAGGTGGAGAACATGCGCATCGTCTAGCCCCCGTTGTTTTTGTCATGCGTCGTGGCGGGCATCATCGGCCCGGAATCGCTCGCCCGCCAAGGGGGAAATTGCGTCCGCCGCGCAACGCGGGCTAGGTTTTGCATGTTACTCGCGTCGCCAGGAGGCTCGTTTGCCCGCATCCGCCCCGCTGCCGCCCAGCCTCTATGCCGATACCGCCCGCCCGCCCGCGATCACCCCGCCGCTCGATGGCGACAAGCGTGCCTCCGTTTGCGTGATCGGCGCCGGCTTTACCGGGCTGTCCGCCGCGCTGCACCTCGCGCAGCAGGGCACGGATGTGATCGTGCTCGAGCGCAACGAGCCCGGCTGGGGCGCTTCCGGCCGCAATGGCGGGCAGGTCAACCCGGGCCTCAAATGGGACCCGGACACGGTGGAGAAGGATTTCGGCCCCGATCTCGGCCGCCGCATGGTCGCGATGTCCTGGGATGCGCCGAACGTGGTGTTCAACCTGATCGCCCAGCACCAAATCACCTGCGAAGCCTCACAATCCGGCACCATGCGGGCGGCGTTTCAGCAGAACAATGTCGCCGAGATCGAGAGCGCCTATGAGCAGGGGGCCAGGCGCGGCATGCCGGTCGAGCTGCTCGACAAGGCGGCGATGCGGCAGAAAATCGGTGCCGAGCGCTATCTCTGCGCCCTGCTCGACAATCGCGGTGGCCACGTGAACCCGCTCGGCTATGCCCGCGGCATGGCCCAGGCGGCGCAGCAACTCGGCGTGACCGTGCATGGCGGCAGCCCGGCCGAGAAGGTGTGGCGCGAGGGCACATCCTGGAAGGTGCAGACCCCGACCGGCACCGTCACCGCCGATCGGCTGGTGATCGGCACCAACGGCTATACCGACGATGTGTGGCCCAAGCTGCGCAAATCCGTAGTGCCGGTCTATAGCGGCATCGCCGCCTCGGAGCCGATCCCCGAGGAGATCGCGCGGGAAATCATGCCGCATCGCGCCTCGATCTATGAGCTCGGCAAGGTCACCACCTATTACCGGCTCGACAAGTCCAACCGCATCCTGATGGGCGGCCGCAGCCGGCAATCGCCGATCAGCGCGCCGGGGGACGTGCAATGGATGGTCGATTACGCCCAGCGCCTGTGGCCGCAGATCAAGCCGTTCAAATGGACCCATGGCTGGAACGGCCAGCTCGCCATCACGCCGGACCACTACCCGCATATCCACGAGCCGGCGCCCGGCGTGCTGGTCTGCGTCGCCTATAACGGGCGCGGCGTGGCGATGGCGACCGCGATGGGCCCGCAGCTGGCCAAGCGCACGCTGGGCGGCAGCCAGACCGAGATCGACATGCCGATCACCGACCTCAAGGAAATTCCCTTCCACGCTTTATGGAAAACAGCCGTGGCGGCGCGGGTGCTGTATGGGCGGGTGCGGGATTATCTGCACGTCTGAGATCAGTACAAAGAGGTTCTTTTTCGAAAAAAAGAACCAAAAAACTTATATCCGCTTGGCTGCGGAGCGCACCCGACCAGCCGTGAACCAAACGGATAGAAAGTTTTTGCTTCTTTTTTCAAAAAGAAGCGCTTCCCTCCCTTACTCCCGCGACAGGCCAGCCCCATGACCATCGACCGTTCCAGCATTTCCGCCGCCGCGGTGCGTATTGCGCCGTACGTGCGCCACACACCCATCTTCCGCCTCGCCGCGGGCGATCTCGGGCTGAGCTTCCCGGTTACGTTGAAGCTCGAACTGCTGCAGCACGCCGGCAGCTTCAAGCCGCGTGGGGCGTTCAACCGCATCCTGCGGGCGCGTGAGGCGGGCGAATTGCCAGCCTCTGGCGTGATCGCCGCTTCGGGCGGCAACCACGGCGCGGCGGTGGCCTGCGCCGCCCAGGCGCTCGGGCTGACGGCCGAGATTTTCGTGCCGCAGCACACGCCTGAGTCCAAGCGGAAGCGCATCGAGGGCTACGGCGCGCGGCTGGTGCGCGGTGGCGAGGCCTATGTCGACGCGCTGGCCGCGAGCCGCGCGCGCCAAGCCGAGACGGGGGCCATGGAAGTGCACGCTTTCGATCATCCCGACGTGCTGTCCGGTCAGGGCACCACCGCCATGGAGTTCGAGGCCGATGCGCCCGATCTTACCCATATCCTGATCGCCACCGGCGGCGGCGGGCTGATTGGCGGCATGTCCGCATGGTTCGGCGGGCGGATCAAGGTGATCAGCGTGGAGCCCGAGGGCTGCCCCGGCCTGCACAACGCGCTTGCCGCCGGCCGCCCGGTCGACTCCCCGGTCGGCGGCATCGCGGCTGATGCGCTGGGAGCGAAGCAGGTTGGCGCGCTGATGTTCCCCATCGCCCAGACCAACGTCGCCGCCGCCGTGCTGGTGACGGACGCCGCCATCATCGCCGCGCAAAAGACCTTGTGGGACCGCATGCGCCTGGTTGCCGAGCCCGGCGGCGCCACCGCACTGGCCGCGCTGCTGTCCGGCGCCTGGGTGCCGCCCGAAGGCGCCCGGGTCGGCGTGCTGGTCTGCGGTTCCAACACCGATCCGGCGCTGGTGGTGTCATGAGCTCCGTGCTGCTCGACATCGACGCGCGGGGCGTCGCCCATGTCACCCTCAACCGCCCGGAAATCGGCAACGCCTATGACGAGGACCTGCTGGCGGCGCTGATCGACGGGTTGAGCAAGCTTGAAGCTGATCCGGCGATCCGCGCGCTGGTGATCCGCGGCGCCGGCAAGCATGTCCAGGCCGGCGCCGACATCAAATGGCTCCGTCACGCCGCCGATTATCCGCCGGAGCAGGCCTTCGCCGCCTCGATGGCGACCACGCGGGCGATGCAGCTGCTCAACGAATTCTCCCGCCCGACCATCGCCGTGATCACGGGCGCCTGCTTCGGCGGCGGCGTCGGTATCGCCTGCTGCGTCGATGTCGCGCTGGCCACACCAGAGGCGCAATTCGGCATCACAGAAGTGCGGGTCGGTGTTTCGCCCACCCCGATTTCGACCCACATGGTCAACGCCATCGGCCTGCGCCAGACCCGCCGCTACGCGCTCACCGGCGAGCGCTTCGGTGCCATCGAGGCGTGCCGGATCGGCCTGGTGCATGAGATCGTCGCCGCGGATTCCATCGAGGCACGCGTGGAAGAGGTGCTGGACGCGGTCTTCCTCTCCGCCCCCGGCGCCATCGCCGGCACCAAGCACAGCTTCCTCGCCGCCAACGGGCTCAAGCTCGATCAGCGGGCGATGGAAATGCTGGCCCATGAAAGCTGGATGCAGCGCAACTCCGCCGAGGGCCACGAGGGCACCACGGCCTTTGCTGAAAAGCGCCGTCCGTCATGGTATGGACTACCACCCGGCGGCTGACCCGCCGGCGGGGTTGGCACGTGCGATTTTCTTCAACCTCAGGGCTGATTGCCATACGAATGCTTAACCGCTCTGCCCCGATGACGTGATCATCGCGGCCGGATTGGCCATGGAGGACGGGGATGACGATTCTCAATGCGACCAGTGGCACCAGCTATGCCACAGTCTCGGACGCCATCAACGCGGCCTCGCCGGGTGACGTCATCCAGCTCACGCCCGGCACCTACAGCGAAGATTTCCCCGTCATCAGCAACCTGACCATCGAGGGCGTCGGCGGTCTCGCCCGGCTGACGCCGACGCTGACCATCGATCCGCAACCCGGTGACCCCGTTTATCAGCCGCCCGCCAATGCCAAGGCGGTGCTTGTCACCCAGGGCGCGGTGACACTCGACCATCTCGAGATCACCGGCGCCGCCGTGTCCGACGCCGACGGGGCAAACGGTGCGGGCATCCGCTATGAAAGCGGGTCTCTGACCATCACCAATTCGCACGTCTTCGGCAACCAGGAAGGTCTGCTCGCCGGCGCCAACCCGGGCGCCAACATCTCGATCGATCACTCCGAATTCGACAACAACGGCGCCGAAAACGGCCTCACCCACAATATCTATGCCGGTGAGATCGGCACGCTGACCATCACCAATTCCTATATCCATGACGCCCTTGGTGGCCACGAAATCAAGAGCCGCGCCGCGAACACGATCATCACCGGAACCCGTATTCAGGATGGGCTGGCCGATTCCAGCTACCTCGTCGACCTGCCGGAAGGTGGGGTCGGGGTGCTGGCCAACGATGTGCTCGCGAATGGCCCGAACGCGCAGAACTACGCCGGGGTTCACTTTGGCGGCGAGGCCTTCCCGGTGCTTGACCCGAGCAGCCTGACACTGGAGGGCATCACCTATGTCAACCTGATCGATCCGATGGTGACGGGCGGCTGGAACCCGGTCGTGCTTGACCAGTCGGACCCCTATACGGTTCCGACGATCACCGGCTCGACCTTCTATGGCGTCACCAGTGACCAGATGTTGACCGATGCCGGAGGCAGCGAGATCCCAGGCGATGCCTACGCCACGCCGGCCGCCGGAAACAGCTTTCAAGCCGCCGACGCCGCGCCGGTGTTCGACACCTCATCACCGATCGCCGGCGGGTCCCAGCCGGTGATCCTGCTGACGACCGCCAAGGACACGATCACCGGGCCTGGCAATGACATCCTGATCGCCCTGCCAAATACCCTCACGCGCGGCGACAGCATTGACGGCGGCAGCGGGACCAACCGATTGGCGCTCTATGGCGGCGGTACATTCGACCTGGCGACCCCGGCAAAGCTGGCGCACGTGCAGGTGGTATCCGCGCAGGAAGGCGAGGGCGGGACGGCCCAAACCGTGATCCTGCGCGCGCACCTGAACGCGACTGTCAACGTGTCTGCGGACACCAGGGCCGATGCGTCACCGGGCATCACCATTATGGGTGCAGCGGGCAGCGACACCATCAATCTCGGCGCGGGCGCCAATACCGTCACCCCCGGTTCTGGCGAGACGGTCAACGGCGGTAGCGGCAGCGATACCTATATCGTGACCGCGGCGACGATTGGCGCGGTCACAATCAATGGCGGCGGCAGCAGCGACGCGCTGGTGGTCAATGGTGGCGGCGTGGCGGTCATGGGATCCAAGCTGCACGGCCTCGATACGGTGCAACTGGCGACGACGACGAGGCTTACCGCCAACACCACGGCAGGCCTCCGGATCAGCGGCAGCAGCGCCGGCTCGGATGTCATCACGCTCGGCGCATCGAGCCAAAGCGTCATTTCCGGCGGGGCCAACGAGACCATCAAGGCCAAGGCGGTGAACGCCGGCGCGGCCGTGAGTGGGCTCGGGGCGAACAGTCAGTTGGAGGTCTCGACGGGAGGCCTGATCCGCCTCAACGCCGCGACCGCGGTGAGCACCGTGAAGTTGGATGTCCACGGCAATCTGCTGCTCAACAGCATGTCGTTCATGACGGCGATCGGCAGCAGCGGGTCCGACACCCTCCAGGCCGGCGCTACCGGCCAGACTCTCACAGGAGGGGCCGGCGCCGACAAGCTGGTGGGCTACGCCGGCGGCCATGATACGTTCAAGGACACAGCGGCGGGGCTCTACGACGATACCATCAAAGGGTTCCTCCCCACCGACCAGATCGACATCACCGATCTGTCGCGCACCGGCGCCACGCTCACCACCACGGCAATGGGGTCTTACACGTCGGTGCATGTCGTCTCGGGAAGCAGCAGTACGACGTTCTTGATGGCGGGATCGTTCAACCAAAGCCGGTTCACACTCGCGCCTGATGCGGGCTCGGGGACGATGATGACGTATGCCTGAGCCGGGCGACGCGCGTCTGGGAGAGGAAAAGTCCTAATTTTGCTCATAAAAATAATAGAATAGCGCTTTTATAATTGCTAAATCGAAACAAATGAGGCAGAATTCGACGCCGCGATCCGGAGGCCATTGGGCCTTCGTCGCTCGCGCAATTCGATGCGTGCGCTGGGCGCAGGCGGGGAAGGGCGCGGGCAGGCGGGCGCGGGGGTGGTGGTTGGGTGGGAGGTGGGCGATGCGCGGCGCGGCTTCGGCGCACGACGGGTGCGGCGCGGGCGCAGGTGGGGCGTGGCGGATTTCGGGCGGCGGCGGGGCTTGGAGGTGTTCGGGCGGGAGGTATTCGGGCGGGAGGTATTCG
>CAIWAJ010000406.1:0-5855 GCA_903910565.1 uncultured Rhodospirillales bacterium | reverse complement strand
GGCATCGCCGAGCTGACCCAGTACGTCGATACCCTGATCGTCATCCCCAACCAGAACCTCTTCCGCCTCGCCAATGAGCGCACCGGCTGGAAAGAGGCCTTCAAGATGGCCGACAACGTCCTCTACATGGGCGTGCGCGGCGTGACCGACCTGATGGTGGCGCCCGGCATGGTCAATCTCGACTTCGCGGATATCCGCACCGTCATGCTCGAAATGGGCAAGGCGATGATGGGCACCGGCGAGGCCGAGGGCGACAACCGCGCGATTCGCGCCGCCGAGGCCGCCATCAACAATCCGCTGCTCGAGGATACCTCGATGGCCGGCGCCCGCGGCCTGCTGATCAACATCACCGGCGGCGAGGACATGACGCTGTTCGAGGTCGACCAGGCCGCCAACCGCATCCGCGAGGAAGTGGACGACGAGGCCAACATCATCTTCGGCTCGGCGATCGACCCCAATCTCGAAGGCAAGATCCGCGTCTCCGTCGTCGCCACCGGCATCGACACCCCCGCGCCCAGGACCGAGGCGCGCCCGGTGCTCCAGGTCGTCAACGGCGGCACGGTGATGACCGAGCCGATGGATGCAGCCCCGGTCGCGCGCATGCCGCAGGGCAGCCAGCCCACGGCCCTGAGCCCGCAGCCGGCCATGCCGCAAACCGCCGCCCCCGCGATCGGGCGTATCACCTTGCCGCCGCCGGTGCCCAACGCCGCGCCCCGCCCGACCGGCTTGCGCCAGCCCGCCGGCCAGCCGGTCGTCGAGCAGGCCGAGCCCGCCGCCGCTCCGCAGCTGCGCGAGGCAGAGCCGATCTCGGACGATATGCCGCCGCCGAGGCGCAAGATCCCCGAGCATCTCCAGCAGCCCGTCCGTCCCGAGCCGGCCCGCGCTCCGTCGCGCCAGAACCTGTTGTTCAACCCGCCGGAACAACCGGCGCGGCCTCAGCCCGCGGCACCGTCGCCCAAGCGCAGCCTGTTCAGCAAGGTCACCGGCGCCATTCGTGGCGGCCTGCCCCACGCCCAGCCACACGGCGCCGCGCCGCATGCCGAAGCATCGCAGCCGGAGGTGCGGATGGAGTATCCGGCCGAGTCCACGCGCATGGCCGGTGCCGAGGAGAAGATCGAGATTCCGACCTTCCTCCGCAAGCAATCCTCATAGTGCAACCAAACATCGCGGCGATCTTTGTTGCGATGCATCAATTGATGGATAATCAACGGGTTATCTTGTAATAGACGGCAACAATCATTGACTGGCAGCGGCCGAGGAGCGGGGATACCCTGCGAATCGGCCGCTCTTGTTTGGTGGCGCCAACCGAATGGTGCCCTGACCGGGGCGCCTTGAACGTGCCAGAGCCAACCGCACTCCCGCGGGCGGCGCCGGCCTGGAGAGGGTGCTCATGGACGGGATGTCGGCGATGATCGATATGCAAGGCCCGCTCCGCGTGCAGCATACCCTGCGCACCGCGATCGACTGCGTCGGCATCGGCGTGCATTCCGGCAAGCAGTCCCGCCTGGTGCTGCGCCCGGCCCCCGTCGGCACCGGCATCGTGTTCCGCCGCTCCGATCTCGGCATCGATATCCCCGCCCGATTCGATCATGTGGTGGATACCATGCTGTGCACGGTCCTCGGCTTGCCTGGCCGCCAGGACGCCCGGGTGGGCACGGTGGAACACGTCATGGCCGCCCTCGCCGGGCTCGGCATCAGCAACGCGATCGTCGAGGTGGATGGGCCGGAAGTGCCGATTCTCGACGGCTCGGCGGCGAGTTTCGTCTTCCTCATCGATTGCGCGGGCATCCAGGAACAGGCGATGCCGGAGCGGGCGATCGTGGTGCGCCGCCCGGTGCGGGTTGAGCACGGCGACGCCGTGGTCGAACTCCGCCCGACCACCGGCCATGCGCAGATGATCGTGGCGATGGAGATCGACTTCGATGACCCGGCGATCGGCCGGCAATCCCTGTCGCTGCGCATCTCCGAGACGACCTTCCGGCGCGAAATCGCCGCCGCCCGCACCTTCGGCCGCGCCGCGGAAGTCGCCGCCCTGCAAGCCGCCGGCCTCGCCCGGGGCGGCAGCCTCGAAAACGCGGTGGTGGTCGATGGCGCCAATGTGCTGAATCCCGGTGGGCTGCGCATGCGCGACGAATTCGTCCGCCACAAGGTGCTCGATGCGGTCGGTGACATCGCGCTGGCCGGCGCCCCGGTGATCGGCCGTGTGGTCGGCCATAAGAGCGGCCATGCGCTGAACAATCGTCTCCTGCGCGCTTTGTTCGCCGATGACGCCAATTGGGCCTGGGCCGAGGGCATCCGCATGCCGGCGCCGAGCCGCGCCATGGCGCTCGCCGAAGGCAGCGCCGGCCTGCCGCAACTCGGCAGCTGGCAGGAGCGCCGCCTGCCGGTCGCCGCCGCGCCCGTCTGATACGGGGCATTGCGCCGTATCCGTTTGACGGGCTTCGCCGCGGGAAGCGGTGTGCTATAAGCCCCTTCGTGATTCTCGACCGGTGATTGATCTGATGATGTTCGACCATGCCTCGGCCCGACGCGCTGCGATGGCGTTCGTGCTGCTCGTCGCGTTGCCGGGGTGCGCGACGATGTCAAAACTCAACCCTTTCAGCAGCACCGCTGAAGAGGAGGTGTTCGACCCCACGTCGGTCTCCGCCGAGGATCTCTACGGCCGTGGCCTCGACGCCGTGCAGCGCAACAGCCTCCGGGTCGCCACCCAGCAGTTCGAGCTGGTGGATCAGACCTACCCCTATTCCACCTGGGCGGTGAACGCCCAGCTGATGCTCGGCTACATCGCCTTCCGCCAGCAGCGCTACACCGATGCCGTCGGCGCGCTCGACCGCTTCATCCAGTTGCACCCCTCGCACCGCGACATCGCCTACGCCTACTACCTGCGGGCCTTGAGCTTCTACGAGCAGGTCGCGGATATCAAACGCGACCAGCGCGGCACCCAGGAGGCCATCGGCGCGCTGACCGAGGTGGTCAACCGCTTCCCCTCCAGCGCCTATGGCCGCGACGCCCGCCTCAAGATCGACCTTGCGCGCGACCATCTCGCCGGCAAGGAAATGGAGGTCGGCCGCTACTACCAGGACCAGAAGCTGTATGGCGCCGCGATCAACCGCTTCCAGAAGGTGGTCGACGACTACCAGACCACCAACCACGTCGCCGAGGCCCTGCACCGCCTGACCGAGATCTATCTCGTGCTGGGGATGACCGAGGAGGCCAAGCGCACCGCCGCCGTGCTCGGCCACAACTACCCCGGCAGCGACTGGTATCAGGACAGCTACAACACCCTCGCGCGTGCCGGGCAGACCGAGCCGCTGCCGGTCGATGATGGCCTGGCCCAGCCGCCCGGCCTGCTGCGCCGCATCTGGCAATCGGTGTTCTGAGGCCGATGAGCCGCCCGGCGCGTCGCACCCAGCGGCCCGGCCGGCGGCGGCGCACGCCATGCTGACCGCGCTCGCCATCCGCGATGTCGTGCTGATCGAGCGCCTCGATCTCGCGCTCGGCCGCGGCCTCACCGTGCTCACCGGCGAAACCGGTGCCGGCAAATCTATCCTGCTCGACAGTCTCGGCCTCGCCCTCGGTGGCCGCGCCGAGCAGGGCTTGGTGCGCGCCGGCGCCGAACAGGCCAGCGTCGCCGCCGTGTTCGCCCCCCCCTCCGGCCACCCCGTCTTCGCCGTGCTGGCCGAGCAGGGGATCGACCCCGAGGACGAGCTGGTGCTGCGCCGGGTGGTCGCACGCGACGGCAAATCCCGCGCCTTCGTCAATGACGCGCCGGTCGGCGTGGCCCTGCTTCGCCGCCTCGGCGCGATGCTGGTCGAGGTCCAGGGCCAGCACGACCAGATGGGCCTGGCCGACCCCGTGACCCATGCCGGTCTGCTTGACGCCTATGGCGTGCCGCCCGGTTTGCGCGCCTCGGTTGCCGCCGAGCACCGCACCTGGCGCGCCGCGGTGGTGGCGCTGGAAGCCGCACGCGAGGCAATCGCCCAGGTCCTGCGCGACGAGGAATGGCTGCGCCACGCGGTCGAGGAGCTGACCCACCTTGCGCCCGAGGAGGGCGAGGAAGCGGCGCTGGCCGCCGAGCGGCAGCGCCTGCAGCAGGGCGAGAAACGCGCCGAGGCATTGGCGGCGGCGATTGCGGAATTGACCCCCCGCGAGCGCCGCTCCGCCGGCCCGGCGGCGGCTCTGCGGGCGGCCGGTCGCGCCTTGCAGCGCCTGCTGCCGGCCCAGTCCGTCGAGGCGGTCAATCCGGCGGCCCCGGTCATCGCCGCCCTGGAACGCGCCGAGGAGGCGCTGGCCGAAGCCGAATCCCTCCTCTCCCGCCTGGCCGACGAGGCCGAAGCCGACCCCCGTCTGCTGGAACGGGTCGAGGAACGCCTCTTTGCGCTGAGGGCGGCGTCCCGCAAGCACGGCGTCGCCGTGGTCGAACTGCCGGCCTTGCGCGACAGCCTGCGCGCCCGGCTCGAGGCGCTCGATGGCGGCACCGCCGAGGTCGAGGCCCTCGAAACCGCCGCCACCGCCGCCTGGCACCGCTTCGCCGCCGCCTGCGCCAAACTGTCCGACGCCCGCCGCAAGGCCGCCGAGAAGCTCGATCGCGCGGTCGGCCGCGAGTTGCCCCCCCTCAAGCTGGAGCGCGCCCGCTTCACCGCCGCCGTGCAGCCGCTCGCCGAGCGCGCCTGGGGGGCGGCTGGGGCGGATGACGTGCGCTTCCTCATCGCCACCAACCCCGGACAGGAACCGGGGGCGCTGGCCAAGATCGCCTCCGGCGGCGAGTTGTCCCGCCTCATGCTGGCCCTCAAAGTGGTGCTCGCCGGCGGCTCCACCGTCCCCACCCTGGTGTTCGACGAGGTCGACAGCGGCATCGGCGGCGCCACCGCGGCCGCGGTCGGCGAGCGCCTCGCCCGGGTCGCGGAAACCGTCCAGGTCCTGCTGGTCACCCACAGCCCCCAGGTCGCCGCCCGCGGCGCCGCGCATTGGCGGGTCGCCAAGCAGGTCGCCAAGGGCCGCGCGGAAACCCGCGTCGAGACCCTCGATGGCGCTGAACGCCGCGAGGAGATCGCCCGCATGCTGGCCGGCGAAACGGTGACCGACGCCGCCCGCGCCGCCGCCGGCAGCCTGCTCGGCGCCGCGTGAGCCGGTCGGCCTGAGCGCACGATGCGCGCGATCCTGCGCTGGGGCGGCGTGTTCCTGCTCGCCGAAACCGCCCTCATCGGCTTCCTGATCCTGCACGAAACCGGCCTGCTCGGCCCGAAGCCCTGGGCCATCTCGATCGACTTCATCAGCTTCTATGCCGCCGGCAAACTCGCCGCCGCCGGCACCCCGGCGCTGGTCTACGATCAGGCGATCCACGCGATGATGGAGCAGCAGGTCAGCCCCACCGGCGGCGACTACGTGTTCTTCCTCTACCCGCCGATCTTCCTGCTCCTCTGCGCGCCTCTGGCCCTGCTGCCCTACCGCGCCGCCTACGCCCTGTTCCTCGGCCTCACCTTCGCGGCTTACGTCGCCGTCCTGACCCGCACGATCGGCGCCGGCAGGCGCTGGCTGGTGGTGGCGCTGGCTTTCCCCGCGACCTTCTGGACCATCTGCATGGGTCAGAACGCCTTCCTCAACGCGGCCCTGCTGGGTCTCGGCCTCTATCTCCTCGCCCGCCGCCCGCTCGCCGCCGGCATCTCCTTCGGCGCGCTGAGCTACAAGCCGCATGTCGCCCTGCTGGTCCCCTTCGCCCTTCTCGCCGCCGGCCACTGGCGCACAATGCTGGCCGCCGCGGCCAGCGTCGCGGTCCTGGCCGCCCTCTCGGCCGGGCTGTTCGGGGTCGAGACCTGGCGCGCCTACCTCCAGGCCGCCTCCGCCGCCGACAGCGT
>CAIWAJ010000405.1:0-5083 GCA_903910565.1 uncultured Rhodospirillales bacterium | reverse complement strand
TGAAGCGCATGGCCCTCGTGGTGGATCGCCAGAACGCCGGCGACCCGCTCTACACCGCCATGGCGCCCGGCTATGACGGGGTCGCCTTCCAGGCCGCCTGCGACCTCGTGTTCCAGGGCCGCGCCCAGCCCAACGGCTACACCGAGTTCGTGCTGCACGCCCGCCGCCGCGAGGCCAAGGCGCGCGTTTGAAGTAGGGGGGGCCTAATGGGTCTGCGCTACCTCGAAGATCTCGTCCTCGGCGCGCGTTTCCCGTGCGGCGGGTTTCGCTTCACCCGGGACGAGATCATCGACTTCGCGACCAAGTTCGACCCGCAGCCCTTCCACCTCGACGAGGAAGCGGCCCAGCACACCTACTTCAAGGGCCTCTCCGCCTCGGGCATCCACACCCAGGCGGCGGCGCTGGGCTGCATCGTGCGATCAGTGACGGATGTCGCCGTGGTCGCCGGCGCCTCGCTGGACCAGGCCCGCTTCTTCATCCCCGTGCGACCCGACCGCGATTACACGGTGACGGCCTGGTTCGAGGAGGTGCGCCCCTCCCGCTCCAACCCCGCCCGTGGGCTGGCCGCCCTGCGGGGTGAGGCGCATGAGGTGGGTGGCCCGCTGGTGATGACGTTTGGCGTCACCTACATGATGCAGCGGCGGCCCTGATGTTCGGCGCCATCGCCCAGCGCCTCGCCGGCCTGCGCGCCCGCCTCGCCGACCCCGCCCGCGCCTATCACGGCCAGCGCCATATCGACCTGCTGCTGGCGCTGCACGCGGAGGTACGCGACCACCTCCATGCGCCGAACGCGGTGGAACTCGCCATCTGGTATCATGACGCGATCTACGTGCCGATGAGCAGCCAGAACGAGATCGAGTCCGCGGCCCTGCTGCGCGCTGAGATGGCCGGCCTCGCCGACCCTGCGCTGATCGAGGCCGCCGCCGTACTGGTGCTCGCCACCCGCACCCATGATGTGCCGCAGGGCATCGCCCCGACGCTCGCCGCCGATTGCGCCTGGTTCCTCGACATGGACCTCTCGATCCTCGGCGCCGATGCCGAGACCTTCGCGTGGTATGATAAGGCCATCCGGGTGGAATACGCTGAAGTGCCGGAGGCGGAGTGGCGGGCGCGGCGTCCTCGCGTGCTCGGCACTTTCCTCGCCCGCGAGCGGCTCTACCTCACCCCGTATTTTCATGCCCGCCTTGACGCGCAGGCGCGGGCCAATCTGCGGGCGGCGATTGCGGCGGCGGGCGGCTAGGTCATAATGCCGGGCATGAGCACCGACCTCGCCGCCCTCATCGCCCGCCCCGGCGCCAATGACCTGCCCTGGCAGGACGCCAACCTCCCCGGCCGCACCATCGTGCTGCGCAGCGCGGTGCCCAGGCGCGTGACGCCGGAGACGCCGGTGCTGTTCGTGCACCACGGCGTCAACCGCAACGGCGATGACTACCGGGACTTCTGGCTCCCCCTGGTGGACGCCGCCGACCTGTTGGTGATCGCCCCCGAATTCCCCGCCCGCGATTTTCCGGGCTCGCACTGGTACAATTACGGCAACCGCACCGACGCCCACGGCGCCCCCAAGCCGCGGACGGAATGGACCTTCGGCGTCCCCGGCCGCGTCTTCGCCGCCTTGCGCGCCGCCGGGGTGACGCGGCGCGGCGGCTACGGCCAGTTCGGCCACTCCGCCGGGGCGCAGTTCGTCCATCGCGCCATTTCGCTCGGCTTCCGCGACAATCTCGTCACCGCCGTCAGCGCCAATGCCGGCAGCTACGCCATGCCGGTGCTGGACGCCGACTTCCCCTTCGGCCTCGGCGCCACCGGGCTTGAAGCGGCGGACCTGGTGAACCTGCTCGCCTTCCCGCTGATGGTGATGGCCGGCACCGAGGACACCGACATCCACGACAAGAATCTGCCCCGCGAGCCGCAGGCGATCGCGCAGGGCCCGATGCGCTACGCCCGGGCCCATCGCTACATCGAAATCGCCCGCGACCAGGCCTGGCAACGGCGCGTGCATTGCGCCTGGACCATCACCGATGTCCCCGGCGTCGGCCATGACGGCAATCGCATGTCCGCCGCCGCCGCCCCCCTGCTTTCCGCCGCCCTGCACGCGGCGCCGCTGTAATTCCGGAGTTTTGACATGCAGAATGAAGATCCCGTCTGGCAGCTCATCGATCAGCGCCGCGAGGCCTATGTCGGCCTTGCCGACCGCATTTGGGGCATGCCGGAAATCGCCTATAACGAATACAAATCCTGCGCCGAGCACACCGCGATGCTCGAACAGGAAGGCTTCCGCGTCACCACCGGGCTCGCCGGCATCCCCACCGCGGTGATGGGCGAGGCGGGCGAGGACGGGCCGGTGATCGCGATTCTCGGCGAGTATGACGCGCTGCCTGGCCTCTCCCAGGAGGCCGGACTCCCCGAGCCGAAGCCGCTCGAAGGTGATGGCATGGGCCATGGCTGCGGCCACAACCTCCTCGGTTCCGCCTCGCTGATGGCGGCCGCCGCGGTGAAGGACTGGCTGGCGGCCAACGGCATGAAGGGCCGCGTGCGCTATTACGGCTGCCCGGCCGAGGAAGGTGGCGCGGCCAAGGCGTTCATGGTGCGCGAGGGCTGCTTCAGCGACGTCGATATCGCGATCTCCTGGCACCCCGCGGCCTTCGCCGGGGTGAATGACGCGATGAGCCTGGCCAATACCCGCATCGACTTCTCCTTCGTCGGCCGCGCCAGCCACGCCGCCGCCTCGCCCCATCTTGGCCGCTCCGCGCTCGATGCGGTGGAGCTGATGAATGTCGGCGTGAACTACATGCGCGAGCACATGCCATCCGACGCGCGCATCCACTATGCCATCCTCGATACCGGCGGCGTGGCGCCCAACGTGGTGCAAGCCACCGCCAAGGTGCGCTACGCCATCCGCGCGCGGGACCTCACCGAGCTGTGGCCGCTGATCGAGCGTGTGAAGAAGGTCGCCGAGGGCGCCGCGCTGATGACCGAGACCACCGTCACCCACAAGGTGATCTCGGCCGTCTCCAACCTGCTCGGCAACACCCCGCTGGAGAAGGCGATGTATGGGGCGCTGACCCGCCTCGGCCCGCCGCCCTTCGATGACGAGGACCGCGAACTCGCCGCCAAATTTCAGGCTACCCTCTCCGAGGAGGACATCCGCTCCTCATATCGCCGCGTCGGCATGAAGGTGAAGAAGAACACGCCGCTGTGCGACGAGGTGGTGCCGCTCGATGCCAAGGGGGCGCCGATGATGGGCTCCACCGATGTGGGCGACGTCTCCTGGGTGGTGCCTACCGTGCAGGCCCGCGGCGCCACCTACGCGATCGGCACGCCCGGGCATTCCTGGCAGCTGACCGCGCAGAGCAAGTCCTCGATCGGGCACAAGGGCATGATCCATGTCGCCAAGGTGATGGCGGCGACCGCGACCGAGGCGCTGAAGAACCCCGCCATCATCGCCGAGGCCAAGGCCGACTACCAGGAGCGGACCGAAACGAACCCCTATGTCTGCCCGCTGCCGACCGACGTGATGCCGCCGATCCGCAAATCCGCGGCGTGACTCATACAGGCGCAGTCAGTTTACGAATTCTTAATCTCGGGCAGGCGAGGGTTCGGCATCGACGGCACGGAACGGCATCACGGATGGTGGTGCCTCCGAGCTGACGGGCTGAGGCGGGAGCAATACATGCCGACATCGGACGACAATCGGTTCCTTCGGCGACTGGCCGCTGATACGGCCAGCCAGTGGGCGGCGCTGGTGCTTGGGCTTTGCGCCTGCTTCCTGGTTCTGTTGGCCACCAAGCGGTTCGGAAGCGAGGTCCGGGTGTTTTGTGCCCTCGGCGCCATGGTGGTGATCATGCTGTGGCTGGCGACCGGTTCGTTTCGCAGGGACGGGCTGAACTTCGCGGCCTCCTCCACTCTGGCCCTGGTGCCGATCGCCGCGCTGGAATGCGGGTGGGTGGAGATCGAGGGCCAAGGGGCCGCACTTCTGGTCGAGACGTTCAGTCTCGCCATCCTGTTTGTCGGCCCGCTCCAGCGCCTCGGCGGCGAAACGGTAGCGGCGCTGTTGCGGCGGCCTATAGCCCGGTCACAAACCTTGCCATCACGATGATGATCGCTACCTGCAGCAGCCCCTGAAAAGCGACTGCGTAGACGTAGCGTTTCATCAGCCGGCCGATCCGCACCCCGTCCGGCGCGGGCTTGCGCATTTCGAAATACACCATGAGGTTGGCCGGCAGCAGAACGCCGAGACCCTGGATGGTCAGAATCGTGACGATGATCAGGGCGGCCAACACCCAGCCATATTCGGGCCATCCGAGTTGCAAGAAGCCGATCTGCCCGGCGTGGTAGTAGCCAGCCGTGGTCGTCACGATCGAGAGGGTCGGAAGCAGGAACAGGGTTTTCGGCATGAGCCGCAGGATCATGGCACGGCGCGCTGGCACCGGCAGGCTGCGCATGATGGGGCCGACGACAAAGCCCATGAAGAGGTCGATCCCCGTCCACAGCACGCCCGCCATCACGTGGATAAAGTTGAGCAACCAAGCGTTGCCCCACCAAGCGGTGGCGAGCGTCACCGCGATGGCGAGCGCGCACCACCAGAGATTGGTGAGATCGATCCCCGGCCCCAGATCCGCCGGTGCAGTGGTAGCCGACATGGGCCCCTCCCCTTGGTTATTTGCCCCCGAGCCGACCGAGCAAGCGCGCATGGCTGCGCAGGCCACGGCGGAAGCAGGTGACCTCGAATTTCTCGTTGGGTGAGTGCACCTGGTCGTCATCGAGACCGAAACCCATGAGCAGGCTTTCGAGGCCGAGCGCCTTCTGGAAAGTCTCCACCACCGGGATCGAGCCACCGCAGCCGATCATCACCGCGGGCTTGCCGTACTCATCTTCCAGGGCCGCCGCGGCGGCCTGGACGATCGGTGAATCTATTCCAATTTCAAGACCTTCCGCCTCGCCGTGGGTAATGAAGGTGAGCTTCGCGTCCTTCGGCACGCGGGCCTGCATGAAGGCCTTGAAGGCGTCGGCGACCGTTCGCGGGTCCTGGCCCGGCACCAGGCGAAAGGAGACCTTGGCGCCGGCCTCGGAGGCGATCACCGTCTTG
>CAIWAJ010000404.1:0-11758 GCA_903910565.1 uncultured Rhodospirillales bacterium | reverse complement strand
CCAGATGCTGACCGTGGCGATCGAGACGCTGATGGACCTCGCCGGCCCCGGCTACTTCGCGACGGGCATGCTGCAATCCGAACGCGTCAACCATGACGGGCTCGGCGTGCCGATGGAGAATTTCGACACCTTCTTCGTCACCGTGCTGCACACGTTCCGCGAGATCGCCGGTGACGCATGGACCGCGGAGATGGACGGTGCCTGGCGGTTGCTCATCGGTCGCGCACAGGCGGTCCTGGCGGACCGCTAGGCGGGTCCCTCAGCCCTGCCGCGACACGAGCCGCCTCGCCTTGCGGGCGAGGCGCTGCAGCAGCGTGCGTGGCTCCCGAGGCGTGAGCACGCGGCTGAGCTCCTCTGCGGCGGGGGTTCCGTCGATCGCCGCGGTCATCGCGATCGCCAGATCGAGATCGCCGAGCAGCGCGGCCGCGCTAATCGCCGCGTATGCGTCTGCCTTGGTTCGCCCACCCGTGCAGAAATCCGCAAAATTCTCCGGCAACATGTCGGTGCGCACATAATGGGCCTGACCCCAGAACAGCCGGCCCGGCCCGACATAAGCGGATACCCGCCGGCCGCCGTCCCCGTGGACCATCACGGGGTTGCCGATCCCGGCCACCCGGGTTTCATGATGCGCGATATCGACGAACTTCCACAGGGAGAATCCGTGCCCGCGCAGGAATGTGTCAACATCCGCGAAAACATGCGCGCCTTCGTAGAGCGCGTTGAACTCTACTTCGACGTCGATCGCGCTGCAGGCCGCCAGATTTCCGACGGTGCCGCGCAGGATATCCAGCTCGGACCCCTGGGTATCCAGCTTGATCACGTCCGGCGCCGGCAGCCCCTCGCTGGCCAGCACGTCATCGAGGCTACGTGCATCGAGTTCGATGCATTCCTTCGGCCGCATCACCGTCAATGCCGGGTAGGTTGCAACGAGGGTGTCATGCGGCCGGTAGCGCGAGGTGCAGGCGGGGTCGACGGTGATCCACAAAGGCATTGGCCCGTTGACCTCCGCCAGCGCCGTCTGGACGTACGTTATGTTCGGCGGTGCGCTCGCGCTCAGTCGCTGGCATTCGGCCGGGTCAGGTTCGAAGCAGATGATGCGGGTCAAGTCCTCGAGGCCGGCCCAGTTGGGGTTCACCCCCCACCGCGCGCCAACATCGACCAACGTCAATTTCCGACCTGCCTGGCGCAATACCTGGCGCAGCCCGTCGCCGTTCCCCATTCGAGGACTCCTCAATTCATAGGTTCGCAAACTGCCATGGGCCGGGTAGGTTTCCAAATCCAGCCGGCTTCGGGACGCCCTGGTGGTGTTACCGCCCGCCACCGATGGGCAGCAGGGCGCCGGTGACGTAGGATGCCTCGTCGGAGAGCAGCCAGAGTATCACCTTGGCGACCTCGTCCGCCGAACCGACCCGGCCGAGGGGTATGACCGGTATTGCGCGCGTGGTGCGGCCGGCGTCACCAGCTTTCGCGTGGATCTCGGTCTCAATCATGCCGGGATTGACCGCATTCACCCGGATGCCGCGGCCACCGAGTTCGCGGGAGGCGCCGATCGTGAAGCTGTCGATTGCCCCTTTGGTCGCCGCGTAGTGGACGAATTCGTTGGCGCCGCCAATGTCCGAAGCACGGGAGGAGACGTTGACGATCGCCCCGCCTGCGCCGCCAAGGTCGGTCGCCATGCGCTTGACCGCCTCGCGCAGCGCGATGAAGCAGCCGGTGACGTTGAGCTGCATCAAGCCATCCAGCATGGCGCTGTCAACCGCATCGAGCTTACGGATCGGACCGGTGCTGCCGGCATTGTTCACCAGCGCGGTGACCGGCCCGTAAGCCGCATCGACCGCGGCGAAAAGCGCTTCGGTCGCGCTTTCGCTGGTTGCGTCCGCCTGGAGGGCGATCGCTTCGCCGCCGCTGGCCACGATATCGGCGACCACGGAGGCGGCGTAATCGGCACCGCTGCGATAGGAGATCGCAACCTTGTAACCGCGCGCGGCGGCCAGACGGGCGGTAGCGGCGCCGATGCCCTGACTGCCGCCGGTGATAATCATGACCCCGCTCATATGCGTTCTCTTACCCTATTCTTCGAATATCAATGTAGCACCGAAAGCCGTCTCGGCCGGGACGACCAGCTTCCCGCCGGCGCGGATGGCGAGGTCGAGCGGCAATGCATGTGCGGCCTGGGCCAGCGAGCGGACACGCAGCACGAGGGCGGTCATTGCCTCGTTCCGTTGGTCCTGCGCCGGTGCGGCCGGTCCGAGGCGCGCTTGCGTCTCGCGCAACGTGATCACGTCAAACCAGCTGAGTCCAACGGCAAGACGAAAACCACCTTGGATCTGCCGCACAGCGCCATCGCCGAACATGCGCCGGAATAGGCCGGCCAGGCGCGTCGGTTCCGCCGCAGTGAGGATCGCGCCGGCTACCCCCACCACGCCGTTGGCGTGCGCGCGCCACGCATCACGCCACACGAGTTCGCGGGTGAAGTGCTGGCAGAAATAGAGCCGTCCGGCGGGCGTGGTGTCATCGGTGAGGCGCACAGTGCGGAAGGCGGCGTCGAGGCTCGTTTCGCCGAGGTTGACCGGGCGGGTGAAGGACTGTGCCGGCAGCACGGGCAGCCCCGCGGCGGTGATGGCGGCGTGAGTCGCGTCCGCGTTCTCGCTGCCCCATACCAGGCCGTTCAATCCAATCGGCCACCCCAGGAGATCGAGCCTGCCGCCGCCGGCCTCCGGTAGGCCGATCAGCTCAAGATAGTCGGTGCCGAATATCGCGAGATGGTTGATCGAGCCGAGCGAATGGTGGCCGCGCGGGGTCAAGGTGAACCCGAGCCGGCGGTAGGTCTCGGCGGCCGCATCCATCTGCCGGTGCGAATTAATAACCACGTGGTCAAGCGTCGGTGTCAGGTATGACATTGTGGGCTCCCGGGCGGCGCTGCAGCATACCGTGAAGCAACATATGCAAAACCCCTCGGGACCGGGGTCCCGAGGGGCTTTGGGTGGGAATGGCCGTTATGGTCAGCCGCGGCGTGCGGCAAATCGGCGGCGAATGGCGCCAAGCCCGGCAAGCCCGCCGCCGAGTAACAACATCGAAGCAGGCTCCGGCACGCCGGTGCCGCCGCCGCCGGTCTGCGTCGCGGTCAGGCCGAGCAGGTTCTGGTGGCCGGAGAGCGTGTAGTTGCTGACATCCTGCGTTGAACTGGTGGTCCAGCCAGACGCGCAGGTCTGACCGCCCACGGTGCCACCGAACACGCATGACAGCATGTAGTTGGCATCGCTGATCACCGTCGCGTCGGATCCGGTGATGGCGAATTTCTGGCTGCTCGTCGTAACCGGGTTCACCGCCAAGCCTGAGCCGTTATAGACGATCGCCCACACGGCGACCTGCAGGGCCGCGTTGACCTGCGCATCACTACCGGTGATCGAGCCGGAATGCGACGCCACTTTCGGCTCACCATTGACCAGCAACGCTTCCAGTGCATTCGCGCTCGTCGTGGTCAGCGCCGTGGCATAGGACGACAGTGCTGTCCCGCTACCGGCAACCGCGACCGAGTATGTGTTCGTGCCGGTCGCGAGGTATTGGAACAACTCATCGCAGAAGAAATAGGTCGGCGTCGCGCTGCCGTTCAGATAGCCTGCGAAACCGCCCGCATTAACCGACGAGCCGTTGAGATTGGGGGCGCCGGCTATGTTGGTATAGACGGTCACGGATTGCGCGGTGCTCGTCGGGGTCGACCCGTCAAGAAACACCGTGCTGCCGTTGACGTTGATCGTATCAGCCGCGGCGCTCGCCAGCGGTGCGGTGATCGCCATGGCGGCGGCGGCGATTAGCGGCAGAAGCCTGCGGGTCATGTGTCGTCCCCTAAAAGGCCGGTTGTCTCGTCACAAAAGTCTACAGTGGCGAACGTAACCGGGAAAACCTCGATTGGAGTTCTTATTGCAAGCACCGTGCCGCAAAATAATGCTTTTATAATTCAGTGCCTTACGACTTTGCCTCTCGAAAATCCCCAAGCGCGTGTAAAAATTTCTGACAATCCAAACAAAAACTGACGCACGAGAACAATCCCTCCGGCCGCGGGCTTTCTGCGAGGTCCATCCTCACATCGCCTCGGGCGGCATCGATGCGACCCAGGCTTCACGGCCAGGTGCATAGCGGTTGTTGGTCTGCTCGGGATTGCGGTTGACCATCGCGCGGGCAAACATCGGATGGCGCATGCTGCGCACCTCATGCTCGATGAGCGCGAGATCGGCACCCGAGTCCAGATCTATGATCCGCTCGAAGCGGTACTGCGCGGCGTTGCTCTCCTCGGTGATCAATCCACGCTCCAGAAGCCGGCGGTGCGGGCCGGAGAAATCGGCGATCGCGATCTGGATGTGGTGCCCGTCGAATGCCGGCAGCGCGCGGTCGGTCTCGCGAAACACCAAGGCCTCGCCAAGGCCCACTGGAATGCGAGCAAAGCGGCCGGCGGTGTCCTCTCCGACCGTTCCGCCAGAAGCGAAGATCTCTTGGTAGAACCGGACGATGCCATCGGCGGTGCCGGGTGCGGCATCAATCTCGACATAGGGCATGCCAAGCGTGATACGCCCGAACCGCGCCTCGTCCGGCGCGTGGCAACGCATCCGGTTGCCCCAAGGGCAGGTGACGTCGACCGTATCGCCACGCCGCGCGTAGCCGAAGCGCGTGCCATCGAGCCGCGGCGCCACGGCATCGAGCCGGGCCACCAGCGCGTCGAGGTCTGGGAACACCAGCCCGGTGGTGCCGCGCAGCACCTGCGCCGGGCCGACTGGCAGATGGAACTGGCAGTTCGCGACGTTTACCCACATGTTGTCGACGCCGACCACGAGATAAGGGTCGCGCGTCAGGCCGAGCCCCATGATGTAGAAGATGGTAGCCAGCCGCTGATCCGGCACGCGCACATTGACGTGCCCGAACTCGACGATGTTGCCGATATCCTGGGTGGTACGATCGTAGACCGGGCGAGCGGTTTGCATGTCGTTCATATCGGTTCCCTCTGGTATTCTCGTTGTTTGAGCTTCGTCCGCGGTCGGCCGTGCCGCTATTCCTCGGGTTCGGTGGTGAACAGCAGCGGGTAGCCCTTGGCGCGCGCCAAATCGGTCGCCCGCGTCGCCTTGGTCTCCGCGACGTCACGCGGAAACACCGCCACCACACAGACGCCCCGCTGATGCGCCGTCATCATTACCCGATTGGCCTGGCTCTCGTTCATACGGAACTCGGCCTTCAGAACCATGACGACGAATTCCCGCGGCGTGTAGTCGTCATTGACCAGGATCACCTTGTGCAGCGGTGGGCGCTGCACCTTGGTGATCGTCGCGGTGCCGGGCGTGGTGGTGTTCTGCTCCATCGCGCGGCTCAGCTCCCCGTCCACACCGGCGTCCGGCGGGCGAGAAAGGCATCGATCCCTTCCGCCGCATCATTGGCCATCATATTGCGCGTCATCACCTCGCAAGCATAGGCGTAGGCGTCATCCAGCCCGAGCTCGGCTTGGCGGTAGAACGCCTCCTTGCCGATCGCGAGCGTCAGTGGGCTCTTCGCCGCGATCTGCGTGGCCAGCGCCAGCACTGCCGCGTCGAGCGCGTTGTCGGGCACCACGCGGTTGACCAGACCAATGGCGCGCGCGTGGTCCGCATCCGCCATCTCACCGGTCAGCAGCATCTCCATTGCTGCCTTGCGGCCCACCGCGCGGCTCAGCGCCACCATTGGTGTCGAGCAGAATAGGCCGATATTGACACCTGGCGTGGCGAACCTGGCGGAGGCAGCAGCCACCGCCAAATCGCAGCTTGCTACCAGTTGGCAACCCGCCGCAGTCGCGACACCGTGGACACGGGCGATCACCGGTTTGCGCAGCCGTACGATTCGCATCATCAGCGCCGAGCAGCGTGTGAACAGGGTGCGCATCGTCTCCTCGCGCCCATCGGCGCGCACCTCGCGCAAATCATGCCCGGCGCAAAATGCCGGGCCGGCGCCGGCGATCACCACCACCCGCACGTCGGGTTCCGCTTCCGCCTCGGTGAGCGCGGCATCGAGTGCCGCCATCAGCGCGAATGAGAGTGCGTTGCGCGCGGCGGGGCGGTTGAGCGTCAGCCAAATCACGCCGTCGGCCGGACGGCTGGTCAGCAGGACCGGCGCCGCGATCTCGTTGCTGTGCGAGGTGGCGGCGCTCATGGCCCGAATTGCAGCAGCGCGGAGCCGGACGCAGTCGTGGCCGCCATCGCAGGAGCGACCGCGAGTGCGAAGCTATTGCAGGTTACGTCGGAACCGATGAAGGTCGTCATGCTCGATGTCCCTCTCCGCTTGGCCAGCGCCGGCACCTTGGCCGGGCGAGGTTCACCTAATCTAGGCGCGGGTTCCCTGCCTCACAAGCCGGTTGCGCCGCGTCAGAATGGCAGCAGCACATCCATCACCTGCTGACCCCAGCGCGGCGTCTGCACGTCGGTCAGCTGACCACGGCCGCCGTAGGCAATGCGTGCCTCGGCCATCCGGTCATGCAGCACGGTATTGTCGCTGCCGATATCCTGCGGGCGAATGACGCCACTGACCTGCAATTCACGCAACTCGCTGTTCACCCGAACCTCCTGCCGCGCCGCCACCACCAGATTGCCATTGGGCAGCACCTGGGTGATCACGCCGGCAAGACGCAGTTGAACGGTTTCATTGCGCGCTGTTTCCGCAGTGCCCTTGTTGCTGGTGCCGCCGTTGCTCGACAGCAGGCTCGATGCCGTCGCACCTGCCAGCATGTGGGGCAGGGCGGCTTCCAGGCCGAAGAACCCGGGCAAGCCGAAGGATTGCGTGCCGGCACGCACGGCGCTGGTGTTGTTTTTGAAGTCCGCATTATCCGCAATTTGCACCAGTACCGTCACCAGGTCTCCGACATTGGCGGCCCGTTGGTCCTTGAAGAAGGCGCGGCTGCCATTGCGCCACAGCGACTGGGCCTGCGGCTCGGCGCGCTGCGGCGTTGGCATCGGCATGGTCAGCGGCCGATAGGTCGCCTCCTTGGTCGGATCGCCGCTCGGTGTCATCCCTGGCGGCCGACCGACCTCCGAGAGTCGCTGCAACGATCCACATCCGGTCACCAGGATCGGCAGGATGAGCAGGAGGCGATGTATCATGGCGTACTCCAGTTCGGTAGGTTGGCCAGCGCCGTTCGGCTACCCGGCGGCAACAGCGGCTGGGCGCCGGGCAGCACGCGCACCTCGTCCGGCGCGACAATCTCGCCCTCGACGATGGCGCGAGACGCGGTGTTGAGGATGCGGATGTGCTCGCCCATCGCGCCCGCTTCGAGTGCGAGGCCGGTGGCTGCGAGGCTGAGCCCGGAGGCGCGGAGCCGGAGGGTTACCCGCGCGCCTTTCTGAATTGCCGCGGTCCGGCCGAGGTCGGCGAGCGCAATAGGCTGGCCGACGATGAGCTGCCGGCGAGCTGTTTGCCCGACCACGTCGGCGATTTCACGGGCGACGCCAGCGCGGCCCGCTGCTGCCCGCGTCCTGGCCAGCCGCAAATCCTCGCTCTGCAGCACCGCGCCAGGATTGATCCGACGTGTGGCAACCGGCACCACAACCATCTCCTGCGCGAAACCCGATACGCGGGGCCGCAGCAACCCGATGCTCTCGCCGGTCAACGCAAGCTGTGCGGTGAAGCGGCCGCTGCCGCCGTCCCAGTCCAGTTGCTCGACGGCGATATCGATCGCCACCCCTGGGGGCACCATTGGTGACTGGAAGCCCCCAATGTCGATATCGAGGTCATCACCGGCGCCAACGCCCGACAGCGCGGTGCGCAATACGCTCAGCACCTGGTCACGCGGGATCGGGCGCCCCAGCCGATCGAGGATGACGCGATCGGCCGGAGAGGCCGCTCGCCAGTCGACGCCGAACTGCCGAGCGATCGCCTTGAGCTGGGCGGCCTCGACCACGATCCTGGAGCCAGGTGAGGGGGCCGGGCCCAGCACCCGCTCGCCGCCGGGACCGAGCTCGTCGAACAGGTCCTCCAGCCGCACCACGGCGGCATCGAGGGTGACGATCGGGCGAAGGGTGGCGGCCTCTACACAGCTGCCGGCCAGCAGAATCCCGATGATCCCAGCAGACATGCGGATCAGGTGCATGATTGCTCCTAGCGCAGATTGGTGAGGGTCGAGAGCATCTGGTCGGACGTGGTGATCACCCGGCTATTCATCTCGTAGGCGCGCTGGGCGGTAATGAGGTTGGTGATCTCGCTCACCACGTTGGTATTCGCACTCTCGACAAACCCCTGCAGCACAGACCCGAAACCGGGCGAGGACGGTGCCCCGGTCACCGGATTGCCGCTCGCCGCGGTTTGCAGGAACAGGTTGTCGCCCTGCGCGTCGAGCCCCGCTTCATTGGGGAAGCTGGCGAGCTGGATCTGCCCGAGCGTGGAGGGCGCCGTCTGGCCGTCGATCGTCACCTGCACCTGGCCAGTGCCGTTGATGGTGACCGACGTTGCATTGCTCGGGATGGTGATGCCCGGGTTCACCACAAGGCCATCGGCGGTGACGATTTCGCCGGCCGGCGAGAGCGAGAAGGTGCCATCGCGGGTATAGGCGGTATCACCCGATGGGAGCGTTACTTGGAAGTAGCCGTTGCCACGCACCGCGAGGTCGAGGCTGTTGTTGGTTTGCTGCAAGTTGCCCTGCTCGTTGATCCGGTAGATTGCCGCCGTCTTCACCCCGAGGCCAACCTGGGCGCCGGCCGGCACCACCGAGCCGCTGTCGGACGAGTTGGAGCCGACGCGGCGCAGGTTCTGGTAGATCAGGTCCTGGAATTCCGCCCGCCGGCGCTTGAAGCCGGTGGTCGTCATGTTTGCGATATTGTTGGAGATGACTTCGACGTTGGTCTGCTGGGCCTGCATCCCGGTGCCGGCGATATCGAGGGCGCGCATTGGGGGGCTCCGGATTAGGCGTGGGGCTGGAGAATCTTGTCGATGGCCGATTGCTGACGATCGGCCTCGGTTTGCACGAACTGGCCGACGAACTGATAGCTGCGCAGGTCGGTCATCATGCGGCTGAGTTCCATCACTGGCTGCACGTTGGAATCCTCAATTGCACCCTGGACGATATTGGGGGTCGGCACCGTCTGGGTCGGCTTGCTCGTGCTGAACAGCCGGTTGCCTTCGGCCCGAAGCCCCAGAGGGTCCGTCGGCTTCACCACCCCGATGCGTGCAACGCGCCCATTCTCGCTGCTCACGGTTCCATCCCCGGTAACGGTGAGCGTGATGTCGGTCGGCGAGAGCTGAATCGGGCGGCCCTGCGTGTCCAGCAACGCGTTGCCACTGCCATCGACTAGCGTGCCGCCGGCGGAGAGTTCGAAGTGACCGGAGCGCGTGAGGCGGACGCCATTGGGTGTGCGTACCGAGAAGAACCCCTGCTGGTCGCCAATCGCGAGGTCCAATGGGTTGCCGGTATGGGTGAGCGGGCCGGGGCGCTGGTCTCGGTAGGTTGCGCGATCCTGCGTGTAAGTGATGGTCTGCCCACCTGGCGGCCCCGAGCCACTGGGCTGGCGCACCAGCCAGTCGGCAAACACCATGCGCTCGGCCTGGAACCCGGGCGTCGCCGAGTTGGCGATGTTCGAGGCGATGGTGTCGAGTGTGCGCTCCTGCGCGGCGAGGCGGGACAGCGCAATGGTGATGTTGTTCTGCATGCAATCGCTCCGGTAGCGCGCCGCCATAAGAAAAGGCGTGCTTCGATCTACCCGTCAGCAACTGCCATGCCAGTCGGAGAGTGGCGGTTTTGCTGTATGTGCGCCACGGGGTGGGTCATTTTTGCCGGGTCACGGGTGTCGCGGCGTGCCATCTGCGGCGCCGCCGTTCAAGCATTGTTAATCAACGCCCCCGACAATCCCCCTCAGCAACCTCCGGATGCGCCGAGCGAGTGCGGACGGACAAGGATCGGGTGAAGGACATGGCGACGGCTGCGGCGACAAGCCCGCCAGCGGAGGCGGCGGAGGGTGGCAAGAAGCGGATCAGCAAGAAGCTGATCATGCTCGCGGCACCGGCTGTCCTGCTGCCTTTGCTCCTTGGCGGCGCCTGGGTGGCAGGGCTGCTGGATCCGCTGCTGGGCAAGGGGAAGCAGGCCGAGGCTGGGAAGGAGGGTGCCGGGGAGGGCGCCGAGCAGCATGGCGCCAAACCCGAAGCCGGTCACGGCGCGGCACCGGCGGCGCACGGTGCGCCAGCCCCGCATGGTGCTCCGGCTGCGCCCGCGCATGGCGCCCCGGCTCCATCCGCGCATGGCGCGGCCCCCGCGGCGCATGGCGACGCTCCCGCCGCGAAAGCGGTTCCCGGCGCGCCGGTGTTTGTCGAGATCCCTGATCTCATCACCAACCTCAACACGGGCGCCAAGCGCGCGATGTACGTCAAGGCCAAGGTCCGCATCGAGGTCAAGAATTCCGATGACGAAGCGGCACTCCGCGCGGTGATGCCGCGGCTGCTCGACTTGTTCCAGACCTACCTGCGTGAAATGCGGCCCGAGGAGTTGCGCGGCTCGATCGGCACCTTCCGGTTGCGCGAAGAACTGATGTCGCGTGCCAATATCGCGGCTGCTCCGGTCCGGATCCAGGACCTGCTGTTCGTTGAGCTTCTCGTCCAATGAGTGGCAGCCAGCAACCAGACACCGCACGCGAACAGACCGACGAGGAACTCGCCGCCGCGTGGGGCGCCGATGCCGACGCCGAGGCCGACCCCCAGGAATCCGCCGCGCCCGCGCCGCCGGCCCGGGTGCTCAATCAGGCCGAGATCGACAGCCTGCTCGGGTTCGACGACGGGCCTGGCGACGGTGAAAGCCGCTCGGGCATGCAGCGCATCATCAGCTCTGGCCTGGTGTCGTACGAACGCCTGCCGATGCTCGAGATCGTGTTCGATCGGCTGGTACGTATCATGTCGACATCGCTGCGTAACTTCACCAGCGACAATGTCGAGGTCAGCATCGACAACATCCTTTCGCTGCGGTTCGGCGACTACCTCAATTCCATCCCGCTACCGGCCATGCTCGCAGTCTTCAAGGCCGATGACTGGGACAACTACGGCCTCATGGTGGTCGACAGCGCCCTCATCTACTCGATTGTCGACGTGTTGCTCGGTGGCCGTCGCGGCACCGCGGCCATGCGGATCGAGGGGCGGCCCTACACCACCATCGAGCGAACCCTGGTGGAGCGCCTGATTCACGTCGTCCTGGCCGACCTCTCGGTCAGCTTCGATCCGCTCTGCCCGGTCACGTTCCGCTTCGAACGGCTGGAGGTGAACCCCCGTTTCGCCACCATCAGCCGCCTCTCCAACGCCACCGTGCTGGCCCGCCTGCGCATCGATATGGAGGACCGCGGCGGGCGGCTCGAACTGCTTCTGCCTTATGCAACCCTCGAGCCGGTGCGTGAACTGCTGCTGCAGCAGTTCATGGGCGAGAAATTTGGGCGCGATTCGATTTGGGAAACTCACCTCGCCGAAGAGCTGTGGAACACCGATATCGACCTCGAGGTAGTGCTCGACGAGCAGACATTCCGCCTGTCCGACATCACATCGCTGGTCCCGGGGAGCCGAATCATCCTCAACACCCAACTCGGTGCAACGGTGCAGTTGCGCTGTGGTAACGCAACGCTGTTCGAAGCCAAAATCGGTAAGCGTAAGCCCGGATTTCCCGGATGACATCGTTTTTTCTTGTACCCCCGCGCCGAATCAGTCATGAATATCAGAGGGTTACGCCGGGATTGGAATCGCGAGGATGGAACACCCAACGGGTGAAGCTGATGTCGGGTCTCTG
>CAIWAJ010000403.1:0-1688 GCA_903910565.1 uncultured Rhodospirillales bacterium | reverse complement strand
CGACGTTCTGCGTGTACGAGCGCTCGGCGACCAGCACCACGCGCCGTTCCATCTCCTCCGCCGGCAGCCCGCCATAGTTCCAGGCCACCAACACCACGGGGATGTCGATGATGGGGAAAATGTCCACGATCATGCGGGTCAGCGACATGGCGCCGCCGAGCATGATGATGAACGCGGTAATCGCAGACGTATAAGGGCGCCGCAAAGCGAGGCGCACCAGCCCCATCATTGATGTTGTTCTCCCGTTTCGCCGCGCTTCCCGCCAGTGGCGGAAAACCGCGTGCCCGTTATCGTGCCGTCAACGAACGACGCGCGCAAGCCCGGGTCTATTCCCCCGCCAGCCAGCGCCGCCGCCCCAGCCGCGACTGCACATAAACGTATTCCTCCGCCGTCCCCGCCGCGTAATCCCCCTTGCCCAGCCCGACATTGCGCGAAGACGGGTACTTCGCCACCTCCGCCTCCACGATATCCACCCCGAGCCCCGGCGCATCCGGCACCGCGATATGCCCGTCAACCGTCACCGGCGCCGGCGTGATCACCGTCGGCCGTCCCGCCCAGTCGATCTCGACGCGCTCCAGCATCAGCGCATTCGGAATCGCCGCCATCAAGTGCAGCGCCGCATATTCCGCGATCGGCCCCAGCGAGCCCGAATGCGGCGCGAACATGATGCCGTGCGCCTCCGCCATGGCGGCGATCTTCTTCATCTGGGTGATGCCGCCGGCCCGCCCGGTATCGGGCTGTACCACGTCCACCAGGTCCCGCTCGATCAGCGGCCGCAACCCCCAGATCGTCGCCAGCCGCTCGCCGGCGGCCAGCGGAATCGCCACCGCGTCGCGAATGCGCGCGTAGCTGTCCGTCTGCTCCGGCGCCACCGGGTCCTCCATGAACATCAGCCCGAGCGGTTCCAGCCGCCGCCCCAACGCAATCGCGTCCGCCGTCGTCAGCCATGGCGGCCCGTGCAGATCGACCATCAGGTCCATTTCCTCGCCGATCGCCGCGCGCAGCCCTTCCAGCATCCGCACCGGGTCCTTCAACCCGCCGGCCTTGATCGCCGTCACCCCCTGCGCCTTCAACTGCAACGCCACCTCCGGCGTCGAGGCATGGGCATAGATGCGCACCTTGTCGCGCATCTTGCCGCCCAGCAGGTTCCATACCGGCGTGTTCAGCGCCTTGCCCTTGATGTCCCACAGCGCCATGTCGATGCCCGTCATCGCCCCCGCGCCCACCACGCCGGACATGCCGTGGCCCATGATCGCCACCTGCATCTTCTGCCACAGCCGCTCGATGTTGCGCGGGTCCTCCCCGATCAGGATGGATTTGAGGTCCTGCACCGCCGTCTCGATCACCCGCGGCCAGCCGCTGCACTCGCCAACCCCGGTGATCCCCTCGTCCGTGTAGACCTTCACGAACAGCCAGTTCCGCCACCCCGTCGCGATCGTGTCGAAATTCGCCGCCCATGCGCCCGAATTCGGCGGCGAACCCGCCTGCATCAGGAACGTCTTGATATCGGTGATCTTCATCCGCCATCTCCCTGTTGCCCGGAAGTATCGACGCGTCGCCGCGCGCCGTCCAGGGACGGAGGAGGGCAAAGCAAGGCAAGCGCTCCTTTTTTGAAAAAAAGGAGCAAAAAACTTTTATCCCCTTTGCTGCGTACCGCGGCCCACCATCCCCCCTCCGTACGCCAACGG
>CAIWAJ010000402.1:0-3122 GCA_903910565.1 uncultured Rhodospirillales bacterium | reverse complement strand
TTGTTCGGCGGCAAATGGCTGGCCCCGGCGGTGATGTAGTTGGTCGCCGCCGTCGAGGCGTTCGTCGTGGACGCGCCCTGATACAAGGCCGCCGCGGCGAGGGCGGCACTATCGGCGACCGACTGCAACTCGGCGCGGAAATGCACCGAGCGCGAAATATCGATCGCGCCGCCGACGGTCAGCACGATCGGCATGATCATCAGCGAGAACGTCATCGCCATGGTCCCGCGGGGCGCGCGGACCAGGCGGCGGAAGAGGTCACGTATCATGACGGCGGTACCCTCGGGCGTGCATAGGCGAGATAGACGTAGGTTTGCGTCGCCGGCATCACGTAGGAGGTGCTGGCGGAATAGGTGTAGGTGGTCTGCACAAGGATGACCTCGTCGCCGCTGTTGGGCACCAGGGCGGTCCCCAGCGCGGTTGCATTGGCGATCGCGGTTGCCGAGCCGCATGACGTATCGGACCAGGCGACCGACAGGGTGCCGCTGGTATTCTTCACGTCGGCGACGGCGGCCTTCAGCGTCGAGCCGCTGAACGGGGCCATCACCAGCTTGGCGCCGTTGCAGGCGTCCAGCACCTGGGCGGCGGTATCGGGGTCACCATGGGACAGCAGATCCGCCATCGCCTCGGTGGTCACACCGAGCTCCATGTAGACGCGCACCATCTGGGTGACCTCGACGCAGCCGAAGAACGTCACCATCAGGAACGGGAACATCAGACACAGCTCGACCATGGCGGCGGCCGAGCGATCGCGCAGCAATGAGCGGCGGGCGCGTGACATCAGTTGTAGAGCTCGTTGCGGAACGCGATGGTCGACACCAGCAGCTGCGATCCGCCGGGGTTCACCCAGGTGCCAACCCACGGGATGATGTAGGGCCGGTTCCACGCGACCTGCGAGATCACATCCTGCCCGGAGGTGCCCGGCGTGAAGGTGCCCTTGCCGGTGAGATTGCCATGGCCATCCGAGGCGACGCTCACCGAAAGCGAGGAAAAGGCCGCGGCCGAGACCACCTTGTATTGAATGTTGGTGCAGGCATCGACGACGTTGGTGAGATCGGTGCAGAGCTGCGTGGTGAACGTCGTGGTCGACCCGCCGGCCAACTGGATCGAGCCGGTGCGGATCAGGCGGGAGGCGCGGATATTGGCGTTGTCGATCATCGCCTGCTGGAACAGCAGGATGCCGATATCGAAGATGACGCCGATGAACAGCATGAAAATCGGCCCGACCATCGCGAATTCGAGCGCGTTGATGCCGCGGCAATCGCGCAACAGGCTCGCGCGCCGGCGGACAGGCCTATGGCGGAGCGGTGGGAGGCAGGTCCTGGTCATTGCCGCGCATGGGGGGTTGCTGGATGTGGCATGGCACGAGGTCTCGCCGATTCCACGTTCAGGGTATGTTAAGGCAGTGGCCCGGAGCCCGACGGTCCGGGCCGCCCATCACGCGCCCGGTGCTATGCAAGACGGGTGTTGAACGTGCACACTGCCGGCAACGAGACACTTGCGGGGAGGGACCGAATCATGCGCGTGGCAAACGGCTTCGCGGCCATTCTTGGCCTGGTCTTTTGGGCGGCCGCGGCGATGGCCCAGCCCGTCACCATTCGCATGTGGATGCACGAGCATCCCCCCCGCATCGCCATCGACAAGGCGTTGATCGCCGAGTTCGAAAAGGCGAACCCGGATATCAAGGTGCAGTACGACGTGATCTCGGTGGCCGAATACACCACCAAGCTGATCACCGCCTTCGCCGCCGGCTCCGGGCCGGACCTGTTCAACAACTCCTCCACCTTGGTCAGCCAGTATTTCGCCGCCCGCATCCTCGCGCCCATCGACTACGCGGCGATGGGCTATGCCGATGAGGCGGCGCTGATGGCGAAATACCAGGGCGGGTTTGACGGCATCCGCTTCCAGGGCAAGCTCTACGGCGTGCCGACCGAGGTCTCCAACTGGGCCTGCTTCGCCAATAACGCGATCTGGAAAGAAGCCGGGCTCGACCCCGCGAAGGACTGGCCGAAGACCTGGGAAGCCCTGCCGGCGGTGGCGGAGAAGCTCACCAAACGCGACCAGAACGGCGTCCCGGTCCGCCGCGGCTTCGATTTCAACTGGGCGATCCCCGGCACCTTCTGGTTCACCCCCAACACCATGATCCATCAGCTCGGCACCAACATGGTGGACGAGGAAGCCTACAAGGCCGCGCTCGATACCCCGGCCGCCAAGCGCAGCTTCCAGTTCATCCAGGATTGGGTGGTCAAGCTGCGCCTCGGCGGCCCGCAATACACCGACAGCCGCACGGAGTTCCTGGCCGGCAAGCTCGCCGCCGAATGCAGCTTCGGCATCTGGGGCATCCCCCAGATGGTCAACGCCAAGATCGACTGGACCGTGCTGCCCGCCCCCCGCTTCGAGGGCGCGCCCTCCGATAACGGGCTCGATGCCTACGCCTTCTACATGATGGTCAACGCCCGCTCGGCCCCCGCGGTGCAGAAAGCCGCCTGGAAACTCGCCCGCTTCTACACCGATCACGGCGCCGACCTCTTCGCCGGCGCCGGCCTGTTCGTGCCGCGCGCCGACGTGATGGAAAGCCCCGCCTACAAGGCCAACACCGCCGCCCCCTTCTTCGTCGCCGAGCTGAAAAAGGCGAAGTTCTCCCCCCGCGTGGTCGGCTACGCCCAGGTGCTCGACGCCATCCTGCGCGGCCGCGACAAGCTGGTGCAAGGCGAGAAAATCGACGCGGTGCTGCCGGTGATGAACGAGGAGGTCAACGCGGTGATGAACCGCGAACGCACCCGCGCGGCCACGCTGATTAAGTGACGGCTACCGCAAGAAAGCTCGGCGGGATCAGGCTCCATCACAAGTGGTGGGGCCTGATTTTCGTTCTCCCTGTCGTCGCCTTCTTTGCGGCTTTCAACCTCTTTCCCACCCTGTTCGGCCTGTGGCTGAGCCTGACAGATTATGACTTGCTGAGCCCGCCGATCTGGGTAGGGCTCGATAATTTCCGCAACCTCTTCGCTGACCGGATGGTCCGCCAGGCGCTGGGGAATACGCTGGTGTTTGTGCTTGGCGCCACCGTGCCAGTGTGGGGGCTCTCGCTGCTGGCGGCGCTGGTGTTCGATCAGGCCTTCCGTGGG
>CAIWAJ010000401.1:0-2693 GCA_903910565.1 uncultured Rhodospirillales bacterium | reverse complement strand
TGTGAACAAAAAGAACCAAAAAAACTTTCTGTTCCATCCATGCCGTTGGCGTACTCCCCGCGGATAGGCGGGAGCGGTACGCAGCAAGGGAATAGAAGTTTTTTGCTTCTTTTTTCCAAAAAAGAAGCGCTTCCTTCCTCATGATCCTCGACCCCGTCACCCTCGCCGTCCTCAAGGGCCGCCTGGAGCAAATCGCCGACGAAATGGACGCGACGCTGTTTCGCGCCGCCTTCAACCCCACCATCGCCGAGGCGCATGATGCCTGCCACGGCATTTACGACGCGACGACTGGCGCCACGCTGATCCAGGGCAAGTCCGGCCTGCCGATTTTCGTCGGCGTGATGGCCTTCGGGGTGAAGGCGGTGATCGACAAATTCACCGGCGATAACGCGCCCCGCGAGGGGGACGTGTTCATTTTCAACGACCCCTATCTCGGCGGCACCCATCTCTCGGATCTGCGGCTGATCCGGCCGTGCTTTCATGAGGGCAAGCTGTTCTGTTGGCTGGCGAGCGTCGGACATTGGCACGATGTCGGCGGCGCGGTGCCGGGCAACTACAACCCGGCGGCGACCGAGTATTTCCAGGAGGGCGTGCTGATCCCGCCGGTGCGGCTCTACGGCGCCGGGCGGCTGAACCAGGATATCGTCGATATCATCCTCGCGGCCTCACGCCTGCCGGTCAGCGCCTTCGGGGATTTGAACGCTCATCTCTCGGCGCTCGATCTCGGCACCGCCCGCGTTGCCGCTTTGCTCGCGGAGTCCGGGCCTGACCTTGTCGCTGCTGCCTTCGCCGAGTTGACCGCTCGGGCGGCCACCATGATGCGAGCGGAGATCGCCGGCCTGCCGGATGGGCGCTGGGAGGAGGAGGATTTCCTCGACAATGACGGCCGTAATGACGTGCCACTGCGCATCGCCTGCGCGGTGACCATTGCGGGGGATCGGTTGACGCTCGATTTCACCGGCTCGGCCGATGCCTGTGCGGGGCCGGTGAATATCAGCCGCGCCACCACCATCGCCTCGGTCTATGTCGCGTTGAAGCACCTGTTCCCGGAGGTGGCCGCCAATTCGGGGGTGCTTGATCCCGTCGAGATCATCCTGCCGCCGAACTCGCTGCTGGATGCGCAGCGGCCCAAGCCGACCGGGGGCTATACCGAGACCATCCTGCGCATCATCGATGTGCTGTTCTGCGCCTTCGCCCGCATCCGACCGGGCCATGCGATCGGCAACGCATACGGCACCATCAACGCGCTCTCGATTGCCGGCAACCGGGTGGATGGGGCGCGTTGGGTGATGTTCTCCTTCTTCGGCGGCGGCCATGGCGGCAATCCCGAGGGGGACGGGCTGAGCCACGGCAATCCGCCGATCGCCACCGCCATCATCCCGCCGGTGGAGATCATGGAATCGGCCTATCCGATCCGCTTCACCCAATGGGCGCTGCGGCCTGGCTCCGGCGGCGCCGGGACGCATCGCGGCGGCATGGGGGCGATCTACGAGATCGAACTGCGTGATGCGGCGGCGGAACTGTTCGTCTTCGCCGAGCGCGCCCGCTTCGCCCCACGCGGCGTGCTCGGGGGCGGGCAGGGGGCGATGAACGTGGTGGAATATGAGCAGGCGGATGGCTGGCACACCCCGGCACTCGGCTCGAAAGTGGTGGGGGTGAAGCTCACGCGTGGCCAGCGCATCCGGCTGGAAAGCCCGGGCGGCGGCGGCTGGGGCGATCCCGCGGGGCGGGACCCGTCGGCGGCCGAACGTGACGCGCGCATGGGGTATCTCGCATGAGTCGGCTTGTTGTGGGGGTGGACGTCGGCGGGACCTACACCGACCTGTTTCTGTTCGATGAAGCCACCGGCAGGGCTCGCGTCGGCAAGGTGCCCTCCACCCGCGGGCGTGAGGCGGACGGGTTCGCGGCGGGGATTTCCGGGCTCGCGCCGCTGCCGGCGATCTCCGCCATCGTGCATGGCACCACCGTGGGCACCAACGCGCTGCTGGAGCGCAAGGGCGCGCGGGCCGGGCTGATCACCACCGCGGGCTTCCGCGACGTGCTGGAAATGCGTCGGCGCGATCGGCGGCAGACCTGGGGGCTGACCGGCAACTTCATCCCGCCGATCGATCGCGACATGCGGCTCGAAGTCGCGGAGCGGACGCTGGCCGATGGCAGTATTCTCGCGGCAGTCGATCCGGAGGAGGTCGCCGAAGCGGCGCGACGGCTGCTGGCGATGGGGGCGGAGGCGCTGGCCATCGTGTTCATCCACGCCTACGCCAACCCCGCCAATGAGCGCGCGGCCCTGGCGGCGGCGCGTGCGGTGTGGCCGAACCCGCATGTGGCGATTTCCTCCGATATTCTGCCGGAGATCCGCGAGTTCGAGCGCACCAGCACTGCCGCACTGAACGCCGTGCTGCAACCGGTGGTCGGCGGGTATCTCAGCAAGCTTGATGCCCGCATCCGCGCCGAAGGGTTTGGCGGTGAGTTCCTTATCGTGCAGTCCAATGGCGGGGTGATGTCGGTCGAGACCGCGGCCAGCCTGCCGGTGCGCACCGCGCTTTCCGGCCCGGCCGCCGGGGTGATCGCGGCGGCCCATATCGCGACATCGGCGGGTGTCCCTGACGTGATCACCGGGGATGTCGGCGGTACCTCGTTTGACGTTTCGCTGATTGCCGGCGGCACGCCTGCGCTCGCCGCGCAGACCACGCTGG
>CAIWAJ010000400.1:0-6292 GCA_903910565.1 uncultured Rhodospirillales bacterium | reverse complement strand
CCGGCTCGACGGGTATCCAGGCCGTGCCGGTGATCGCCGAGACGGCGGCCGAGCTCACCGTGTTCCAGCGCACCGCCAACTACAGCGTGCCGGCCCACAACGCGAAGCTGAGCCCGGACTTCAAGCGCTACGTGAAGGAACACGCGGACGACATCCGCGACACCACCCGCCGCACCCCCAACGGCCACCCCTTCGAGATTTCCCAGCGCTCGGTATGGAATGTCAGCGCGGAGGAGCGTGAGGCGCTCTACGAAAAAGCCTGGGAGAAAGGCGGCTTGCAGTTCCGCGCCACCTTCCAGGACCTGCTGGTCGACAAGGCGGCCAATGACACGGCGGCCGCGTTCCTCAAGGGAAAAATCCGCAGCATCGTTCAGGACCCGGCGACGGCGGCGATCCTCGCCGATATCGACCACCCCTACGCCGCCAAACGCCCGCCGATCGACAGCTTCTATTTCGAGGCCTTCAACCGCCCCAACGTGCATCTCGTGGACCTGCGTGCCACGCCAATTGAGCGCATCACCGCGAATGGGGTGAAGACCAGCGCCGCCGAATACCCGCTCGATATCATCGTCTTCGCCACCGGCTTCGATGCCATGACCGGGCCGTTCATGCGGATGGATATCGCGGGCCGCGACGGGCTCAAGCTGAAGGACGCCTGGGCCGCCGGCCCGCGCACCTATCTCGGCCTCCAGGTCGCCGGCTTCCCCAATCTCTTCACCGTCACCGGGCCAGGCAGCCCCTCGGTGCTCTGCAACATGCCGGTCTGCATCGAGCAGCATGTCGAATGGATCACCGACTGCATCGCCCATATGCGCGCCAACAACATCGCGACCATCGAGACGTCAGACGAAGAGGCGGAGAAGTGGGTCGCCCACGTCAACGATGCGGCCAATGCGACGCTGCTGCCGATGGCCGGTCACTCCTGGTACCTTGGCGCCAACGTGCCGGGTAAGCCGCGCGTGTTCATGCCCTATGCCGGCGGCATGCTGCGCTACCGGGAAATCTGCAACGACGTTGCGGCGCGGAATTACGTGGGGTTCAAGTTCGGGACGCGTGAAGCAAGCGCTGCTTCTTGAAAACGGAACCGCTTTCCTATCAGTCAGGCCGAAATCTCGATATCGTTCCGCCAAGCCACCGTCGCCGATAGGGGCCACAGGACGAACCCGCGGTCACGCAGGCTGGGCACCCAGTTTTCCAGCGCCTCGATGGTCAGCGGCCAGGGGTGGCCGATGGCGATGACATGGCCGTAGCGGGTGGCCACCGACTCGATCTGCGCGAGCTGCTGGTGGATCACGGCGGCGGAGGCGACCGGGTCGATGAACACATCGCGCGCGGCAGCGGGCACGCCGGCGTTGACCGCCTCGCGGTAGACCATGCTGTGCGGAATGGTGACGCTGTCGAGCACCAGCATTTCGCGCTTTTTTGCCTCGGCGGCCACCATCGCCATCAGAGGACCGTCGAGGGTGGCGACGCTGCCCATATGGTTGTTGAGACCGACGGTATCGGGCACCGCATCAAGTGCGGCTTGCAGGCGGCGGAGGTTTTCATCGAGCGGTATGTCGACGCGCAGCGGGTCCGGCCCGGTCCAGGCGGTGGAGCGGCCGCTCGACTGCATCGGCATGTGGAGCGTCGCCTCATGGCCGCGGCTGGTGGCCTCGGCGACCTGCTGTTGCAGGTTGTGGGCGAAGGGGAACCAGGAGAGGGTCAGCGGGCCAGGCAGCGCCATCACGCGGTTGGTGCCGGGATGCACGACGCCCATGTCGTCGATCACCAAAGTGATCACCGGCCGGCCGTCATAGCGCGGCGTGGCGGCGGCGTATCGCTGCCAGCGGGGCTTGGTCGCGCTCGAGGGCGGCGGCACGGCAGCGCCGAAGGCCATCTGGGCGGCGGCCGGGCGGGCAAGGCCGGCGGAGGCGATCAGTCCGGAAACGAGGGCACGGCGGGGAAAGCGCATGGCGTGGTTTTCGTCGCCCGGCCCGGCGCGGTCAATGGTCCAGCCGTGCGAATCCGTAGCCCCTGATACCAATTTGATCGATTGCCGGCGGGGGATCATCGCGTCGCCCGGTACAACCCCTCGACGTCGGCGCGACGGGGATGGGCGGTACCGATCTGGCTGACCGCGGCGGCGCCGGCGGCCAATGCCCAGCGCAGGGCATCTTCGGCGTCGCTTCCGGTGGCCAGCGCCAGGGTCATGGCGGCGAGGAAGCTGTCGCCGGCGCCAACCGCGCCGCGGACGGTGACGGGAATCGCGGGGCGGCGGATCACCCCGGCGGCGGAGGCGATCAGCGCGCCATCGGCACCCAGCGACACCGAGACCCGTTCGGCGGCCCCGGAGCGGACCAGTTCGCGGGCGGAGTCCTCGGGCGCTCCATCGCCCACGAGGTCCCGCAATTCGCGCTCGCTCGGCTTGATGAGGGCGAGGCCGGAGCCGAGGGCGGATTTCAGCGCCTCGCCCGAGGTGTCGAGCACCACGTGGCGGCCGCGGGCGGATTCGCGGGCGGCGATGCGGGCGTAGCTGTCGGGCGCCAGGCCGCGGGGCAGGCTGCCGGAGAGCACGATCCAATCGCCCGGCTCCGATTCCAGGGCAGCGCAGGCGGCGGTGAACTCGGCCTCCGAGACCTCCGGCCCCTCGGGGACGAAGCGGTATTCCTGGTCGCTCGCGCGGTCATGCACGGTGGTGCTGATCCGGGTGGTTCCGGCGATCGGCACGGGGTGGCAGGGGACGTGGTACTGGGCCAGCATCTCCAGCAGGAAATCCCCCGTCACCCCCCCGGCCAGCACGACCGCGCAGACATCGACGCCGAATTCCGCCAGCACCCGCGCGACGTTGACCCCTCCGCCACCGGGATCGTGGGTCTCGTGGTCGGTGCGGATCTTATGCTGGGGGACGACGCGGTCGGCCTCGAAGGCGGTATCGACCGCGGGGTTGAGGGTGAGGGTGACGATGCGGGGGATCATGCGTCGATCCTAGCGGAAACCCGCAGGATAACCCAGGATGGTGATGAGACAAGGGAGAGAGACATGGCATTCAAGCTCGTCATGCTGCCACCGCAGAGCGACATCACCCGCGGCTGGGCGCGGCGGTTGGCGGCGACGCTGCCGGAAATCGAGGTGGTGGTGGCCGAAGGGGCGCAGCACGCGATCGTCGACGCGGACGCGGCGTTCGGGACGTTGACGCCGGATCTGCTGGCGCGATCGACCAGGCTGCGCTGGTTGCAGGCGCCGCAGGCGGCCCCGCCGGCGGGGTTCTATTATCCGGAGCTGGTGGCGCATCCGCTGGTGGCGACCAATTTTCGCGAAATCTTCAACGACCATATCGGCGCACACATCATGGCCTTCGTGTTCGGCTTCGCGCGGGGGTTCCATTACTACATTCCGCAACAGATGCGCCGGGAGTGGAGCAAGCCGCCGGAGGACCATGGGGTGGTGGATCTGCATTCCTCCACGGCGCTGATCGTCGGGCTCGGGGGGATCGGGGCGGAGGCGGCGCGGCTGGCGAAGGCGGCGGGGATGATGGTGATTGGCACTGACGCACGGCGGGGGGCGCCACCTCCGGATGTGGCGGAGATGCATCCGCCCGAGGCGCTGGACGCGCTTCTACCGCGGGCGGATTTCGTGATCGCGACCGTTCCGCATACGCCGGCGACGGAGGGGATGTTCCATCGCGCGCGGTTCCAGCGCATGCGGCGTTCGGCGTTCTTCATCAATATCGGCCGCGGGATGACGACGCGGTTGGATGATCTGCATGCGGCCCTGGTGGCGGGTGAGATCGCGGGGGCGGGGCTCGATGTCTACGAGACCGAACCGCTACCGGCCGAGCATCCGTTGTGGACCACCCCGGGCGTGATGATGACACCGCATATGGCCGGCTACGGGCCGCATCTCAATGAGCGGCGCTACGCGATCCTGCGGGATAACGCGCGGGCGATGCTGAGCGGGGGGGTGTTGCGGAACGTGGTGGACAAGGCGAACTGGTTCTGATCAGGCGACCACCCCGAGCCCCCTGAGGCGGGCGATATCGGCGTCGGAATAGCCGGCGTCGCGGAGCACGTCTCCGCTGTGCTGGCCGAGGGAGGGGGCGCGGCGGGGGGGCACTTTCTCCTCGCCGTCGAGGGCGAAGGGGCTGCTGACGGTGAGCTGGGTCTCGCCGGCGAAGGGGACCAGGGCGCCGGCGGCCCGCATCTGCTCGTCCTCCAGCATGTCGGACAAGGTGCCGATCGGGCCGAAGGTGATTCCGGCCTGGTCGAGCAAAGGGCGCCATTCCGGGAAGGGGCGGGTGGCGAAAGCCTGGTCGAACAGGGCGATCAAGGCGGGGGCGTTGGCGCGGCGGGTGAGCTTGTCGGCGAAGCGGGGGTCGGTGAGCAATCCGGACAGGCCGAGCACGGCGAGCAAGGCGGGGAACTGGCGTTCCTCGTTCAGCATGGCCATCGAGAGCCAGCGGCCATCGGCGCAGCGATACATGCAGGTGCAGGCATTGGCGCCATCCTCCCGCTTGGGGCGGGGGAGGGGTTCGAGGCCGTAGAGGCCGGCCTGGGCGAAGAAGCCGTTGGCCCAAAGGCCGTTGGCGAGCAAAGAGGAGCTGGCGAGGCCGCCGAGCCCGGTGCGTTCGCGGCGGTAGAGGGCGGTGACGATGGCGCCGAAGAAGGCCATGGCGCTGGGATGGTCCCCCATTCCCGGCACGGAGCGGGCGGGGGGCGAGGTGGCGTCGGCGCGGACGAGGTCCATCAGGCCGGAGCGGGCCCAGTAGGCGGTGGAATCGAAGCCGGATTTGTCGGCCTCCGGGCCCTGTTCGCCATAGGCGGTGAAGGAGCCGTAGACCAGGCGGGGGTTGTGGGGGCGGAGATCGTCCCAGGCGATCCCGAGGCGGCGGCGGGCGGGCAGCGGCAGGTTGGTGATGAAGACGTCGGCGTCGGCCACCAGGCGGTCGAGCACGGCTTTGCCGTCGGGGGATTTGAGATCGAGGCAGAGGCTGCGTTTGGTGCGGGAGATCATCTCCCAGGGAAAGTTGATGTCGGTTTTCGGCATGCCCGGCAAAGTGGTGAGCATGGAGCGGTACATGTCCCCCTCGCCCGGGGGTTCGATCTTGATGACGTCGGCGCCGAAATCGGCCATGACGGTGGCCGCGGCGGGGGCGGCGATGAAACTCGCGCAGTCGATCACCTTGAGCCCCGCGAATACCCTGTCCATCGCACCCTCCCGTGTTGTTCCCCGCGAGGCTCGCAGCATCGCGGCCGCAGGTAAAGGCTGACCGGCGGCACGAAATCGGCCATGCTGGGGGAAAGCAACGCCGGGGAGGCTGAGATGGCCGAGTACGAATTCTGCACCGTCGCCGATGAAGGGCGCATCCGCGTGGTTACCCTCAACCGCCCGGAGGTGCTGAACGCGCTGCATAGCGAGGCGCATATCGAGCTTGAACGCGTGTGGGACGAATTCGCCGCGCGGGACGATCTCTGGGTCGGCATCGTGACCGGCGCCGGGGGGCGGGCGTTTTCGGCGGGCAACGACCTCAAGGTGCAGGCGTCCGGCAAGCGGGGGCCGGGGGCGAAATCGGGGTTCGCCGGGCTTACGCTTCGCTTTGACCTCGACAAGCCGCTGATCGCGGCGGTGAACGGGCTGGCGATGGGCGGCGGGTTCGAAATCGCGCTGGCCTGCGACATCATCATCGCGGCCGAAACGGCGATTTTCGCCCTGCCGGAACCGCGCGTCGGGCTGATCGCCGGGGCGGGCGGGGTGCACCGGCTGCCGCGGATGATCGGGCAGAAACAGGCGCTCGGGATGATCCTGACCGGGCGGCGGGTTCCCGCCGCCGAAGGGCAGCGGCTCGGCTTCGTCAACGAAGTGGTGCCGGAAGGCGAGGCTTTGGCGGCGGCGAAACGCTGGGCGGAGACGATCCTGGAATGCTCGCCAAAAGCGGTGCGGGCCTCCAAGGGGGCGGTCTATGGCGGGTTGGCACAGCCTACGTTGGAACAGGCGATCCGCACGGTTTATCCGGCGCAGCGGGCCAATATGGAGAGTGAAGACTATATCGAGGGGCCGAAGGCGTTTGCGGAGAAGCGGAAGCCGAATTGGACGAACAGGTAGGGAAGGAAGCGCTTCTTTTTTGGAAAAAAGAAGCAAAAAACTTTTTTTGGTTTGGGGTCAGTGGGTTGGCGGATTTGGTTGCTAAATCGGAACGAATTGGGCGTGCTTGTGCGGGGTGGGCCAGGGGGTTTTTGTTGGCGGGGCGCGGGGGGCCTGACGTGTGGTGCCGGGTTGAGATTGGGCGGCGCTGGGGTGCAAGGCGGTTCTGGGG
>CAIWAJ010000399.1:0-1687 GCA_903910565.1 uncultured Rhodospirillales bacterium | reverse complement strand
TCGACGCGGATAATCCCGAGATCGCGAAAAAACGCGTCCGCCGCCGCGTCGGAGCCGGTCATGGCGCCGGTATGGGTGGTCGCCAGCGCTGCCCCCTCCTCGGACCGGCCGAGCTTGTAGGCGACGATCGGCTTGCCGACCGCATGCGCCCGGCGGGCGGCGCGCTCGAAGTGCTCGGGCGCGCGGATGGTCTCGAGGAACAGCAGGATGGCGTCCGTCTCCGGATCATCCACCAATAGGTCCGCCACCTCGCCGGCGGTGAGATCCGCCTCGTTGCCGGTGCCGACGATTTTCGCGAAACCGAAGCCTCGCGCGGCCGCGCGGGACAGCAGGGTGCCCATCACCGAGCCGGATTGCGACACCAATGAGAGCCGGCCGGATGGCAGCGTCTCGGCCGCGAGCGCGGCGTTCACCGAACAGGCCATGGCGGCGGCGGGGTTGATCACCCCCATCGAGTTCGGCCCCAACAGCCGCATCCCGCCGGCCTGCGCGGCATCGACGATGCGGCGTTGCAGCGCCTGCCCCTCCGCTCCGGTTTCGGCGAACCCGTCGGCCAGCACGCAGGCCACGGGAATCCCGAGCGCCGCGCAATCGGCCACGGCCTGTTCGACATGCTCGGTGCCGACCAGGATATAGGCGAAGTCGATCTCGCCGGGGATGTCCCGCACCGAAGCGAAGGCCCTCTCCCCCAGCACCTCGGCGGCGCGCGGGTTCACCGGGAACAACTCACCGGGGAAGCGGTGCTGGCGGAGATAGACCTGGGCGCGCGCGGTGAGGCGGCTGGCGTCGGTCGAGGCGCCGATCAGGGCGATGCGGCGGGGGCGGAACAGGGCAGATGCGAGGGTCATACCCAAGGTGTACCGCCGCTCAGCCGATCAGGGCAACCGCGGTCAGCAGCACCATCGCCACCGCGAGGCCGACATTGATCACGCGCGATGCCACGGGCTGGCGCAGCACGCGGGCGAGTGCGGCGCCCAGGGCGAGCCAGACGGCATGGATCAGCACGATCATCCCCACCAGCAACGCCACCCGCAGCACGGCGCCGAGCCGCGGGGCGGAGGCGAACACGGCGGCAATGGCGAGCCAGGCTTTCGGATTCGCCACCGCCAGCAAATAGCCGCCAGCAAAAGCGGGCGCCCGCGTCGTCCCGGCATCCGCCTGGAGCGGCGGGGCGGTGGCGATCTGCCAAGCGAGATAGAGGATATAGAGTCCGGCCGCACCGACCAGCACCGGCGCCAATTGCGGCACGCCGGCAATCATCGCGATCACCCCCAGCGCCACCGCCAGCAGCACGGTCGAGGTGCCAGCAATGAGCCCGGCGACATAGGGCAGCGAGCGGGCAATCCCATAAGCCGCGCCCATCGCGGTGGCACTCACGGTCGAGGGGCCGGGACTGCCCATCACCGCGAGGGAGGCGATCAGCAACGCCAGGACGTCACCCATGCGCGCACCACCGATATGCCGCCGCCGGTCGCCCGGCGGCGGCGGTTCAGATCAGACCGGGTCCCAGGAGAACACTTCGCCGGAACGATCGAGCGGCATGAACGCCGCCTTCAGCGCGGGGGCGGCGTGTTCGGCGATCGTCCAGGGGTTCCAGCCGCCATCGCGATGCACGCCCTTCACCGGGCGCGGCGAGGACATCAGGAAGATCTCGTTGTTGCGGGTGGCGAACACCTGGCCGCTGACG
>CAIWAJ010000398.1:0-3098 GCA_903910565.1 uncultured Rhodospirillales bacterium | reverse complement strand
GCATCGGGCAGGCGCACGCGGTCGAGCAGCTCGCCCGCCTTGGCCATCGCCGCCTGCCAGGTGGAGCCGCGATGCAGCACCATCGGCTCGCCTACCTGGGCGCCGACGGATATCGAGGGGTTGAGCGAGGTCATCGGCTCCTGGAAAATCATGGCGATGCGATCACCGCGCACCGAGCGCATTTCCTCCTCCGACAGCGCCAACAGGTCCTTGCCCTCGAACATCGCGCTGCCCGCCACGATCTGCCCGGCCGGCTGGGCGATGAGGCGCATCAGCGACAGCGCGGTGACGGATTTGCCCGAGCCCGACTCGCCGACGATCGCCAGCGTCTCCCCCTCATCCAGATCGAAGGAGACGTCATCGACCGCGGTGAGCGCGCCACGGTCGGTGCGGAAGCGGGTGGTGAGGCCGCGGACGGAGAGGAGGGTCAAGGAAGCGGTTCTTTTTTGGAAAAAAGAACCAAAAAACTTTTACCCACTGGTTCGGAGCGGTCCCGCGATGGTGCCACCACCCCGCCGCCAAAAGGATAAAAGTTTTTTTGCTTCTTTTTTTTCAAAAAAAGAAGATCCTTCATCTTCAAAACCCCATCTTCTTCTTCATCTCCTGGTCGATCCACATCCGCGCATAGACCGGCCCCGGCTTCACCGCGCCGACGCGCAGTTCGCCGTCATAGTTCTTCACCCAGGGCCACCAGGCCGTGAACACGTAGGGGGTGGGCAGCCAGATGTAGGGCGCCTTGTCGAGCATCTCGACCGTCATTTCCTTGATCATCTTCTGCCGCGTCGGCTCGTCGCGCGTGCGGTACATCTCGGCGACGCGGGCGGAAAACGCCGGGTCGTTCCACTGCGAGGGGTTCCAGACCTGGCCGGGCACGAAGTTCTTGCGGATGGTGGTGGTGGGGTTGGTGTGGCCGTTTGACATGAAATAGCCGGCCGCGTTGGTCTGCGTCGTCATCGCCGAAAGGAAGGCGCCGTATTCCATCGGCTGGATTTCGATTTTCACGCCGATTTCTTCGAGATACCCGGCGACCAATGGCAGCAGGTCCATGTTGTCGGGCGAGCAGGAACAGACCTGCGTCTTGAAAGTGAACCCGTTGGGATAGCCGGCCTCGGCCAGCAGCTTCTTCGCCTTGTCCGGGTTGTATTCGAACAACTCCTTCACGCCCGCCGGCATTTCCGCCAGCGGCTGGAAGTAGCCGATATATTCGGGGTGCTGCGGGAAGGCGAACAGCTCGGCATTCCCCCCGTAATATTCCTTGACGATCTCCGCCTTGTTGACGGCCATGTTGAGCGCGCGCCGCACGCGGACATCATTGAACGGCTTCTGGTCCACCCGCATGGACAAATAGGTGCCGGACATCGCCAGCCACTTGGACCATTTGAGCTGCGGCGCCGATTTCTTGATCTGATCGACCGCCTGCCAGCGGATCGCCTCCAGCACGTCGAGCTTGCCGGTGCGCAGCGCCGCGTGCTGGGTCGCCTCGTCCTTGATGATGCGGTAGGTCACCTTGTCGACGAACGGGATTTTGTACTCCGCCCCGTCGATCTTCTCCTTGTCCCAGTAGTTCGGGTTCCTGCTGTAGGTCTGCGCGTTGCCCTGCACGTATTCGGTGATCTGGAACGGCCCGGTGCCCACCGCGTTCTTCCAGTTGGAAATGCCGGCCGCCACCAATTCCTTGGGGATGATCTGCGAATAGTAGCCCCAGCCGAACCGATAGTCCCATTCGGCGTTGTATTCCTTCATCGGCACCACCACGGTGTAGCGGTCGCGCGCCTCGAATGTCTCGACGAAATCGAAGTAGCCGGGAACCTTCTTCGGGCTGGCGTTCTGCCGGTTGAGGCTGAACACCACGTCATCCGCGGTGAACTCCCGGCTCTCCATCACCCCGGGCTTGGCCGGCCACATGATGCCCTTGCGCAGATGGATCACCACCGCCAGCGGATTCTCGGTCCATTCCCAGCTCTCGGCCAGCTCGCCGCGGATGGATTCGGTGGGCAACCAGGCATCCGGCTTGAAACTGTATTTGCCGCCCTTGCGGATGGATTTGTCGAGGTCGCCGGCGAACAGCGTCTCGAAATACAAGCCGGTGTCGTGGTTGAGCTTCCAGGCGAAATCCGCCGGGTCGAACGACAAGGCCGAGATGGTGGCGTTGACCGTGCCGATTTCGAGATTGCCGCCGTATTGCGGCTTCATCGGCTGGGCCTGGGCGGCGCTGCCGAGCAGCAGGGCGAGGAGGGCAAGAAAGCGGATCATCGGTTGGGTCCTGCGCAGGAGGTCAAAAAAGTGGAACAACGAGACAGCGAGACGGCGAGGGCACAGCTTCTCGCTGCCTCGCTGTCTCGTTGTTCCGCTTTGGGATGCCTCGACGTCGGCCGTCATGTCACCGGCTCCCCCGCATGCGCGGATCGAGCAGATCGCGCAACGCATCGCCAAACACGTTGATGCCGTAGACCACCAGCGTCAGGCACAGGCCGGGGGCGAGCGCGAGCCAGGGGGCGAGATACATGTAGGTGCGCCCGGTGCCCGACAGCATCGAGCCCCAGGTGGGCGCCGGCGGCGGCACGCCGAAGCCGAGGAAGGAGAGGCCGGATTCCACCAGGATCACCGCGCCCACGCGGGTGCTGAACAGCACCAGGATGGGCGCCATGATATTGGGCAGGATGTGCCGCAGCAGCACGCGCTTGGTGCTGGCGCCCATCGACTGGGTGGCGTGGATGTACATGTTCTCGCGCACCGAAACCACGGCGCCGCGGATGATGCGCGAGCCGCCGATGCCGAAGGTGAGGCCCAATATGCCGATCACCTGGAACATCCCCGGCCCCACGACGGAGACCACGACGATGAGGATGATCAGCTCCGGGAAGCTCATCCAGGCATCCACCACCCGCTGCACAATCATGTCGATCCTGCCGCCGAAATAGCCGCTGACGATGCCGAGCGTGACGGAGATCAGGGTCGCGATAGTGGCGGCCGAGAGGCCGATGATCACCGAGAGCCGCGCGCCGAACAGGATGCGGGAATACATGTCCCGCCCCAAATGGTCGGTGCCGAACCAGAAGCGGCCGGAGGGCGGTTTCAAGCGGTTGACCGGGCTGATC
>CAIWAJ010000397.1:0-3034 GCA_903910565.1 uncultured Rhodospirillales bacterium | reverse complement strand
GTCAGGCCGTAATGGTCGCGCAGGTCGACGAACAGCAGCCCGCCATGGTCGCGCTTGCTGTGCACCCAGCCGGAAAGGCGGGCGGTCTGGCCGGCGTCGGTGGCGCGGAGGGCGCCGCAGGTGTGGGTGCGATAGGCGTGCATCACAATTTTTCCGTCTGGCAAGGGGGCGGACACAACAGACCGCGCAAGCGGTGTCAAGGCATGCGCTTCACCCGGGCAGGCGCGGCGTGTAGAAGAACCCATGCCCAAGAGCCAGAAGCCCGCCTTTCCGCCGCCCGTCCTTGTCACCACCACCGAGGCGCTTGCCGCCTTGTGCGAGCGCCTGCGTGGCGAGCGCTTTGTGACGGTGGATACCGAATTCATGCGCGAACGGACCTATTGGCCGGAGCTGTGCGTCGTTCAGCTCGCCGGGGACAATGAGGTCGCGGTGGTGGATGCGTTGGCTCCGGGTCTCGACATTACGCCGTTGGCGGCGTTGTTCGCCGATCCGGCCGTGGACAAGGTGTTCCATGCCTGCCGGCAGGATATCGAGATTTTCGTGCAAAAATTCGGCGCCGTCCCCGCGCCTTTGTTCGACACCCAGGTGGCGGCGATGGTGGCGGGGTTTGGCGATCAGGTGGCCTATGACGCGCTGGTGGCGGCGCTGACCGGTGGGCATATCGACAAGGCGCATCGCTTCTCCGACTGGGCGGCGCGGCCGCTGAGCCAGGCGCAGATCACCTATGCGGCGGCGGATGTGACGCATTTGCGGGGCGTCTATACCAAGCTGCGGGCCCGTCTCGAAAAAGAGGGGCGCTTCGAGTGGGTGGCCGAGGAGATGGCGGTGCTGGCCGACCCCGCGACGTATCAGTCCGACCCCGAGCAGATGTGGGAGCGGCTGAAGCCGCGCACCAATAACCGCCGCATGCTCGGCGTGCTGCGCGCGGTGGCGGCATGGCGGGAGCGGGAGGCGCAGCGCTCCAATATTCCGCGCGGGCGGATGCTGAAGGACGAGTCGCTGCTGGAGATCGCCGCGACCGCGCCCGTCACGCTCGACGATCTCGCGCGCTGCCGGGGCATTACCCGCGGGTTTGCCGATGGGCGGATGGGCAATTCGCTGCTGGCGGCGATTGCCGAGGCGAAGGCGCTGCCGGAGGAGGCATTGCCGGCGGCGCAGGCGCATCGCGAGGGGCCGAAGGCGTCACCCGCGCTGGTGGCGCTGTTGAAGGTGTTGCTGGCGGCGAAGTGCGACCAGCACCAGGTGGCGACCAAGCTGGTGGCCAATTCCGACGATATCGACCGGTTGGCGACCGAGGATGAGCCCGACGTGGCCGCGTTGCATGGCTGGCGGCGGGAGGTTTTCGGGGCGGATGCGCTGGCGCTGAAGGCGGGCGGCGTGGCGCTGGCGGTGGCGGGGAAGCGGATACGGCTGGTGCCGGTTTCCGGCTGATCTCCGATAATATTTCGATATTGTAACAATATGGGCGTGCGGATGCGACGCGGTTTCGAGGCCGGCTGAAAGCCAGGCGGGGCGCGGCCGCGCGGATGGATGTGTGGCGGGCGGATGGAGGGGGCGGCGGTGGCCAAGGCGCGGGGACGCGGCGGGGCCGTTGCGCGGCGGGCGCATGTGGGGCGCGGGGCGGCCGGAGGTGGCGCGGCTTCATGGTTGGCGGCAAAGCCGGCGATGCCGCGCTCGGTGACGCGCAGCTGGGCGATGGCGAGGCGCAGGACCAGGCGGCGCGGATGCAGCCACGGCAGGGCTTTGCGCTCCTCCTCCATGTCAGCGATGCAGGCGGCCAGCATCCCGGCAATCATGCCGAACAAAGCGCGCAGGAGCGCCTCGCCGGCCGCGGGGATGATGGGGGTGGGCATCGCTGGGTTCCTGTCTGTTGGTGATGACGGGTAATTTATTATATGTGACATTTATTGTCAACAGAAAAAACTTCTGATGATCAAGTTTTTTTGCCGGCGCGGAGGCCCGCTTGCGGCCGCCTAGGCTGGAACGCGGCCGGTGATGGCGTTGGCGCGTGCCGAATAGGTGATGCGGCCGGCCGGGTCCGCCGGCAGGCGCTGGCCGATGCGCGCCTTCAGTGTCGCGACATCGGCGGGCGCCATGGCGGCGACGGCCGGGGCGATGGCGGGATTGGCGGTGGAGGAGCGCCAGAGATCGTCGAAATCCGCAAACGTTCGGTTCACCGTGATGGCCCGCGCCTCGATCCCTTCCAGCCCCGCGCCCTGCCATAGCGCGCGCATCGCCTCCTGGCCGGTGAAGGCGGCACTGGGCCGGCGCGTGGCTTTGACACCGAAGGCGCCGAGTTCGGCCTCGAACGGGGCGGTTGGCGTGCCATCGCCCAGCACATCCCAGACATAGGTGCAGACCATCCCGCCCGGCGCGACCACCCGGGCCATTTCGGCGACGCAAGTGGCGGCATCGGGCACCAGATGCAGCACCAAAGCGGTGACCGCGGCGTCGAAGCGGGCGGCGTCGAAGGGGAGGGCCATCGCGTCGCCGGTCTGGAAGGTCCCGCTCCCTGTGCCGGGCCGTGCCTGTGCGAAGGCGATTTGCGCCGCCGATGGGTCAACCCCATGGACGCCGGCGGGGGCGCAGCGCTGGATGAGCGATTCGGTGAAGGCGCCATTGCCGCAGCCGACATCGAGCCATCGCAGGCCGGGCGGGGCGGCCAGCCAATCGAGGAACACCTCGCCGACGAGACGGCTCCATATGCCCATGGCCCGCTCATAGGACTCGCCATCGGAAAACTGCATTGCCTGTTGTGCCATGGTCATCTCCACCTCGGGTGAATCTTACGTAGCTGCACGAAAAATCTGCGCCAGGTGGCGGACGAGGGCAAGGCAGGTGGGGGAATTACTGCTTTTTTGGAAAAAAGGAGCGAAAATTTGTATTCTACACCGATAATTTTCGAACCCGAATTTTTGGGTCGCGTTGATGCCATGAAGCGTGGAACCGAAAACGAAAGTGTGAGACAGGAAGAATGTTCTTTTTGTGAACAAAAAGAACCAAAAAAACTTTTCCTGACTTCGTTGCCGTTGGC
>CAIWAJ010000396.1:0-5695 GCA_903910565.1 uncultured Rhodospirillales bacterium | reverse complement strand
GCGCCGGCGGTGAAGAAGATGTTGCCGAGCAGCATGGTGGCGACGATCGTGACCGCATAGGTCTCGAACAGGTCGGCGGCCATGCCGGCGCAGTCACCCACGTTGTCGCCCACGTTGTCAGCGATCACGGCGGGGTTGCGGGGGTCGTCCTCGGGGATATTCGCCTCGACCTTGCCGACGAGGTCAGCACCGACGTCCGCACCCTTGGTGAAGATGCCGCCGCCGAGACGGGCGAAGATGGAGATCAGCGAAGCGCCGAAGGACAGCGCCACCATGGCTTCCATCACCGGGCGCATGTCGGCGTTCGCCGCCATCCCGCCGCGCAGGATGAAATAGTAGGCGGCCACGCCGAGGAGGCCGAGGCCGACCACCAGCAGGCCGGTGATCGCACCGGCCTTGAAGGCGATGTCGAGGCCGGCGGCCAGGCCCTTGGAAGAGGCCTGCGCGGTGCGCACATTGGCCCGCACCGAGACGTTCATGCCGACATAACCGGCCGCGCCCGAAAGGATCGCGCCGATCGCGAAGCCGATCGCCACGTTCTTGCCGAGGAACCAGCCGAGCAGGATCAGGATGACCAGGCCGACGCCACCGATGGTGGTGTACTGCCGGTTAAGGTAGGCGCGGGCGCCTTCCTGCACGGCGGCCGAGATCTCCTGCATACGGGCAGAACCGGCATCCGCCGCCATAACCTGGCGCGTGGTGATGATGCCATAGATCACCGCGACAATGCCGCAGGCGATAATGGCCAATTGGGCCGAACTCATAGCAACGCCTCCTCAAGGGACTTTTGCGATACTCAACTCACACGACACCGCCGGCCGGATATGAACCGCCGGTAATCTCCCGGCGCGTATGGCAGAGTTAACATTGTCAGGCAACGGGGCGGGGTGCGTCCGGCGCCCGCGGCGGGCGTTGCGCGGTTCGAGCGGTCCGTCATTCGCATAAAATCGCGCTGGATGACGCAATATTAGCGTGGCCACGTTACGAAATAACCATCGGATATATTTGAATCTTCTTCGTCATCCCGGAAAATTCGTCCCGTCGGCATGACGCCGCATACGGAGGCCTGGGATGTCAATCACGATGGAAAAGGATGCCTGGCAGATCGATCCTGTGACACAGCGCGTGACGCCGGACGAGGCGTTGGGCAATCCGGCGCTGATTGTGGTCGAATCCGGCTATGCCTTGTCGGCTGCGGTGCAGGAAGTGTGCGACTTCCTGCAAATCGCCGTCTACAGCACGCAGGACCCCCGCGGCATCCCGGCATTGGTGCCGGATATCCGCCCACTGGCGATCATCCAGGAGGCCGAGGAGGTCGACTGCACCGTCTACGACCTGTTGATGGTGGTTGCGGGGTACGACCCGGCGCTGCCCGTCATGATGGTGCTGCCGGAGAACCCGCAAAACCGCGGCGCGCTGGATGCCGCGCGGCGGCTGTGGCAGATCGATGATCTCACACATTCGCCGGAGCATCCCGGAATCCGCGCGCTCATCGAGTTCCTGTTCCATGCCGGCCGGAGAATCGGGCAGGGGAGGTTCATGCCGATCTGAAGGAAGCGCTGCTTTTTGAAAAAAAGAAGAAAAAACTTTCTATTTTATGAGACTCGGAGTGTCCCCAGCCACTCCGCCCAAACGGATAAAAGTTTTTTGGTTCTTTTTTGCAAAAAAGAACCGCTTCCTTACCACAGCCGATGCCGAGCAATCCGGCGCAGCCGGCGGGCCAGTGTCAGACCGCCGGCGGCTTGCGGCGTGTGGCCGCCCTGCGTGGTACCGGCACTTTCTCGACATCCGCCATGGTGGCCAGGGAATGCCCGTCCAGCACATCGGCGATCGCGTCACGCGCCTTCTGGAGCACCGGGCGCAGGGCACATAGTGCGGGATCGACGCAGTCATGGCAGGGTGCATACTGGGTGCGGCTGGTGCAGGGCGTTAGCGCCAGCGGCCCGTCGATGGCGCGGATGACGTCGCCGGCGCCGATCATCTCCGGCGCCTTTGCCAGCCGGTAGCCACCGTTGCGGCCGCGGCGACTGGTGACGATCTTCTCGTCGCGCAGTTCGACCAGGATGGCTTCGAGGAACTTCTTCGGAATGTCCTCGGCCACCGCGATGTCGACCGCGAGCGCCCATCCTTCATCGGTATGGTGGCGAGCCAGGTAGACCGCGGCGCGCAGTGCGTATTTCCCCTTGCTCGTCAGCATGGTCCCGTCAGCCTCTCCCAGCGGTCGCCTTGACCGGTATTATGGACGAGGAGTCTGGCAGAAATTGCGCTGTCCGTCGAACGGGCGGGCGGGTGCGCCACCGCCTCACGTTTTATTCATAGTAATCTAGTATATAAGTATGCATATAAAGGGGCGAAGACCACTCCGGAGTCCGCCATGCCCCCGCGCCTGTCCCGCCGCGCCGCCTTGGCCCTGCCCGCCGCCCTGCTGACCCGCCCGGCCACGGCGCGCACCCGCGCCGACCTGCTGAACGTCTCCTATGACCCGACGCGCGAGCTGTACCGCCGCCTCAACCCGGCCTTCGCCGCCCGCGCCGCCGACGGGGAGTTGGATGTCAGCGTCAAGATGTCCCATGGCGGCTCCGGCGCGCAGGCGCGTTCAGTGATCGACGGGCTCGATGCCGACGTGGTCACCCTCGCCCTCGCGCATGACATCGACGCGATCGCCGCCGCCGGGCGCCTGGCGAAGGATTGGCAATCGCGCCTGCCGGACAATGCCTCGCCCTATACCAGCACCATCGTCTTCCTGGTCCGCGCGGGAAATCCGAAGAAGATCCTCGGCTGGGATGACCTCGTGCGACCGGGAGTCCAGGTGGTCACGCCCAATCCGAAAACGTCGGGCGGCGCGCGGTGGAACTTCCTCGCCGCCTACGCCGCCGCGCTGGACGTTTCAGGCGGCAACGCGGCGCAAGCCAACGCGTTCATGAAGCGGCTGTTCCGGAACGTGCCGGTGCTCGATACCGGGGCGCGCGGCGCCACCCTCACCTTCACCCGCCGCGGCATCGGCGACGTGCTGCTGGCCTGGGAGAACGAGGCGTTTCTGGCGCTCGAGGAAGAGGCCAAGGCCGGCTTTCAGATCGTGGTGCCGGCGACCAGCATTCTCGCCGAGCCGCCGGTCGCGGTGGTCGACCAGGTGGTGGACCGGCGCGGCACCCGCAAGGTGGCGCAGGCCTATCTCGAATACCTCTACACCCCTGAAGCGCAGGAAATCTGCGCCCGCAACCACTATCGTCCACGGCTGAAGACGGTGGCGGATACCTTCGCGTCGCGCTTCCCCAAGCTCGCGCTGTTCACCGTCGCCGAGCGCTTCGGGGGCTGGACCCGCGCGCACGACACCTACTTCGCCGACGGTGCGATCTTCGATCAGGTCTATCAGCCCGGAGGCTAGCGATGGCCAGCGCAACCGCCCGCCGCGTCGCGATCCCCGGCTTCGCGCCGAGCTTCGGGATGACCACCGCGACCCTGTTCTTCCTGGTGCTGCTGCCGCTCGCCGCGATGGTGGCGATGGGCCTGGCGAAGGGCGTGCCGGCCTTCGTCGCCGCCCTGGCCGACCGGCGCGTGCTGGCGGCCTTCCAGGTGACTATCGCCGCCGCCGCCGGGGCCGCGGTGGTCAGCGCCGTGCTTGGCCTGCTGCTGGCCTGGGTGCTGACGCGCTACCGCTTCCCCGGGCGGCGCCTGGTCGATGCCGCGGTGGACCTGCCCTTCGCGCTGCCCACCGCGGTGGCGGGCATTGCGCTGACCGCGCTCTACGCCCCCACCGGCTGGATCGGCGCGCTCCTGGCGCCGCTCGGCATCCAGGTCGCCTTCACCCCGCTCGGCATCGGCGTCGCCCTGGTATTCGTGGGCCTGCCCTTCGTGGTGCGCGCGGTGCAGCCCATCCTGGAGGACCTGCCGGCCGACGAGGAGGAGGCAGCCCGCCTGCTCGGCGCCACGCCGATCCAGATCTTCCTCCGGGTGATCATGCCCGCGGTGGCGCCGGCGCTGATCACCGGCGTGACCTTGGCCTTCGCCCGCGGTCTCGGCGAATACGGCTCGGTGATCTTCATCGCCGGCAACAAGCCGATGCTGTCGGAAATCGTGCCGCTGCTGATCGTCATCCAACTCGACCAGTACAACTACACCGGCGCCGCGGCGATCGGCACGGTGATGCTGGCGGTCTCCTTCGTGCTGCTGCTGGTGATCAACCGGCTGCAGGCCTGGGCGGCGACGCGATGAGCGCCACCGCTCAGCCTGCCGGCCGCCACGCCGGCGCGACCCCGCGGCGGGGATTGATCGCACTCGCCATCGCCGTGGCCTTCCTGGTGCTCGGAATGCCGCTGGCGATCGTGCTGACCGAGGCGTTCGGCCGCGGCACCGCCGCCTATCTCGCCGCGCTGGCCGACCCCGACACGCTGGATGCGATCCAACTCACCTTGCTGGTGGCCCTGTGCTCGGTCTGCGTCACCACCGTGTTCGGCGTCGCGGCGGCCTGGTGCATCGCCCGCTTCGACTTCCCCGGCCGCAGCGTGCTGCTGACGGTGATCGACCTGCCCTTCTCGGTCTCCCCGGTGATCGCCGGGCTGGTGCAGGTGCTGCTGTTCGGCCGGCGCGGCTGGCTGGGGCCGCTACTGGCCGAGCACGGCATCCGCATCGTCTTCGCCCTGCCCGGCATCGTGCTGGCTACCGTGTTCGTCACCCTGCCCTTCGTCGCCCGCGAGTTGATCCCGCTGATGCAGGCCCAGGGCGCCGAGGAGGAGGAGGCCGCCCGCTCGCTCGGCGCCTCCGGCTGGCAGATTTTCCGCCGCGTCACCTTGCCCAATATTCGCTTCGCCCTGCTCACCGGCGTGCTGCTGGCCAATGCGCGGGCGATGGGGGAGTTCGGCGCCGTCTCGGTGGTCTCCGGCCATATCCGCGGCGCCACCAACACCATGCCGCTGCAAATCGAGATCCTGTTCAACGACTACCAGATCGAGGCCGCCTTCGCCGTGGCCTCGGTTCTGGCCCTGCTGGCATTGGTGACGCTCGGGCTGAAGATCCTGCTCGAACGCCACCCATCCCATCGGCCCATTGCCAGGGAAGGCACGCCATGACCCCAGCTGCCATCGAAATCCGCGGCATCAACAAGCGCTTCGGCGACCATGTCGCGCTCGACAACGTGCATCTCGACATCCGTCCCGGCGAATTCGTCGCCCTGCTCGGCCCCTCCGGCTCCGGCAAAACCTCGCTGCTGCGCATCATCGCCGGGCTCGAATCGGCCGATAGCGGTCAGATCATGTTCGGTGTCGAGGACGCCGTGCGCCGCCATCCCGGCGAGCGCGAGGTGGGGTTCGTCTTCCAGCACTACGCGCTGTTCCGCCACATGACGGTGTTCGAAAACGTCGCCTTCGGCCTGCGCGTGGTGCCGCGCGCCCGCCGCCTGCCGCGCGCGGCGATCGCCGAGCGGGTGGTGCGGCTGCTCAAATTGGTGCAGCTCGGCTGGCTGGCCGATCGCTATCCCGCCGAGCTCTCGGGCGGCCAGCGCCAACGGGTCGCCCTGGCGCGCGCCTTGGCGATCGAGCCGAAAGTGCTACTGCTCGACGAGCCCTTCGCCGCGCTCGATGCCAAGGTGCGCAAGGAGCTGCGCCGCTGGCTGCGCGAGCTGCACGGGGAGGTCGGGCTCACCAGCGTGTTCGTCACCCATGACCAGGACGAGGCGCTGGAACTGGCCGACCGGGTGGTG
>CAIWAJ010000395.1:0-1982 GCA_903910565.1 uncultured Rhodospirillales bacterium | reverse complement strand
CCCGCGAGCAGATGCCGTGGATGCCCAAGGGGCGCTACGCCATCATGAAGCGCTACATGCCGCTGGTTGGCACCCGCGGGCTCGACATGATGACGCGCACCTGTACCGTGCAGGTCAACCTCGACTACAGCAGCGAAGCCGACATGGTGAAGAAGCTGCGCGTCTCGCTCGCGCTGCAACCGCTGGCAACCGCGCTGTTCGCCAATTCGCCGTTCTACGAGGGCAAACCGAACGGCCTGATGTCCAACCGCGCCTTCGCCTGGACCGATACCGATAATGCCCGCTCCGGCATCCCCTCGGTGTTCTTCGAGGACGGGTTCGGCTTCGAGCGCTATGCGCAGTGGCTGGTCGACGAGCTGCCGATGTATTTCGTCTACCGCGACGGCTATATCGACGTCGCCGGCCGCTCCTTCCGCGATTTCCTCGATGGCAAGCTCGGCAATACCGAGGCCGGCAACGCCACGATGGGCGATTTCGCCGACCACATGACCACCGCCTTCACCGATGTCCGCCTCAAGCGCTTCCTCGAAATGCGCGGGGCGGACGCCGGCACCACCGCGATGATGGTGGCGCAATCCGCCCTTTGGGTCGGACTGCTCTATGACGACGCAGCGCTGGAAGCCGCATCCGCCCTCGTGCGCCAAACTGACTGGCGAGATTTCGTGGCACTCCGCGCCCAGGTGCCGATGACCGGTATGGCGACGCCCTTCAAGTCCGGCACACTGCGCGACCTCGGGCGCGAGGTCGTCGCGATCGCCCGAGACGGGCTGGCCGCGCGATCCCGGCGCAATGACGCTGGCGAGGACGAGACAATCCACCTCGCGCCGCTGCAAGAGATCGTCAACGGCGGACCAACCCAGGCGGAGCATTGGCTGTCACGATTTAACGGCCCTTGGAACGGCGATATCACGCGTATCTTCGCGGAATCGTGCATTTGACGCTCGGATCACTTCCAGGCACCCCGAGATTCCCGATCAGTTAGCTTTTTTTCGGCCGGATCTTATCACAACACACGGAAAAGTTGCCGATGGCCTTGCGCGCACAACCGCTTCCGGCAATGAATCACGGAATGTCGCTCAATCCGCCGCCGCGCAACCCGGGCAGCCCAACCATGACCCCAGGATCAGACCCGGTTCTCGTCCGCCTCCGCCTCATCGGGCAAATGGAGGCTTGGACGCTGACCTCGGAGAGCGTGCTGCCCACCGGGCGCAAGACCCGCGCGCTTCTGGCCATCCTCGCCTTGTCGCTGCCCCGCTCGGTGCTGCGCGGCAGGCTCGCGGAAATGCTGTGGAGCCGCCGCCCCGAGGAACAGGCGCGCGCCTCCCTCCGCCAGGAAATCCACCGCCTGCTCGAAGCGCTGGAACCGGTCGGCGGACAAATCCTCGCCATCAGCCGCGATCATCTGAGCCTGCGGCCAGGCACCGTCTGGGTGGATGTCGAGGAGGTGCTGCGCGCCTCCACCGCCAAGCCCGCCGCCCTCTCTTTGCTTGATGGCGAGCTGCTCGAGGATCTCGACGGCGTCGATCCCAGCTTCGATGCCTGGCTGGCCAGCGAGCGCGAGCGGCTACGCGACCGCGCACGCGCCCTCGCCGAAACCCTTTTGACGGAAAAGTCGGACCCCACCGACGTCATCCCCGCCGCCCAGCAGCTTCTCGGCATCGACCGCACGCATGAAGGCGCCTGGCGCGCGCTGATGAAGGCCTATGCCGCGCGCGGCGAGCGCGGCATGGCGATCCAGGCCTATGAGCGCTGCCGTGCCGTCCTGGCCGACCAGCTCGATGCGCAACCCTCGGAGGAGACCCAGCGCCTCCTCAACGAATTGCGCGCCGCCGGCCCCGGGGATGTCCCGATCTCTGTTGAAATTGGCCGATCGAGCGCTGCTGGTTTGGACGTTATGCTGCGGCGCTCTGCCGTGCAAGAACTGGTTTGATGGTGTGCCCGGCGCCATGAGCGGCCAGTGCGACCTTGAGGATCGGCAGTTG
>CAIWAJ010000394.1:0-1656 GCA_903910565.1 uncultured Rhodospirillales bacterium | reverse complement strand
CTTTTTGTGGGACCAGCCGCTGATGTCGTCGGGACTCGCGGAATCGCGCGGCTATTTCGGCATCGGCGTCGAGGGGGTCTCGAAATCGGCCAATGTTGGTGCCCTGCTACGCACCGCGCACGCCTTCGGCGCGGCTTTCTGCTTCACCATCGGCGCTGGGTTCGACGCGCGGGCGGCGCGGCGGGCGGATACCTCGGATACTGCCAGCCATGTGCCGATGTGGCGCTATGCGTCCGCGGAGGAGGTGTCGCTGCCGCAGGGCTGCGCGCTGGTCGGCATCGAGATCACCGATGACGCCGCGGTACTGCCGAGTTTCCGCCATCCGCTGAACGCCGCCTATATCCTGGGACCCGAGCGTTCCAGCCTCTCGCCTGGCGTGCTGGCGCGCTGCCGGCATGTGGTGCGGATCCCCACCCGTTTTTCGCTCAACCTCTCGGTCGCCGGGGCGCTGGTGTTGTATGATCGCCTGTTGCAGCACGGCCGCTTCGCCGATCGGCCGGTGATGAGCGGCGGCGGGGGCGCGGCGCCAGTGCCCTCCGGCCATGGCGACCCGGTGTTCCGGCGCAACCGGCCGGATTGGCTGGGGCGGGAAGGGGAGACATGAGCAGGCAACGCTTGTTCGGCGCGGGCGTGGTTCGTATGATTCGGTGCATGCGCGCATTCTTCCTGTCCATCCTTCTTGCCCCCGCCCTCCTGTTCGCCGCCGAAGCGGTGGCGCAGGGGCCGAAGCCCACCGGTAAGCCGGCCCCGGCCCCCGCTGCGGCGGCGGCGCCAGGTGGCCCGAAGTCGATCGGCAGTTTCCAGGACTGGCAGGCGGCGACATACCCCGAGGGCGGGCAGACGGTGTGCTACGCCTTCGTCAAGGCCCGCCAGTCCACCCCCGCGATCGCCGGGCGCGGCGAGGCGGTGCTGACGGTGACGCACAGGGTCGGCCTGCGGGATTCGGTCGCTTTCAGCTCTGGGTTCGATTATGCCGCCGGTGCCGAGGTGGCGGTCGCGATCGATGCGGCGAAGTTCGCGTTCTTCACCGACAAGACCGCCAAGCGGTCGGCCTTCATCCGTGAGGGCCATGCGGTGGTGGTGGCGTTGCAGAAGGCGCAGAAGATCTCGGTGACCTCGCCGCATCCGGAGAAGAGCAAGGTCGTCGATACGTTCAGCCCCAAGGGCTTCGGCAAAGCCTACGAGGCGATCGGCAAGGCGTGCCCCCCGAAGTGAACGCTATCACTGACCTCACCGAGGCCGAACGCGAACGCATCCTCGCCAAGACCGCGCGCTTCGCCCCGCCGCCGGCAATACTGGCGGATGGGCGGCGGGAACTCGTCGGCCTGTCCCGCGAGGAACTGGCTGACGCGCTCGTCGAGGCGGGCGAGGCGGCGTTCCGCGCCAAGCAGATCTGGCACTGGATCTATAATCGCGGCGCGACCGATTTCTCCGTGATGTCCACCATCGCCAAGCCGACCCAGGCCAAACTCGCCGAGCGCTTCGTGATCGGCCGCCCCGAGACGGCCGTGGTGCAGACCAGCACGGACAAGACGCGCAAATTCCTCTTCCGCTTCCGCGACGGCCAGGAGGCCGAGACCGTCTACATCCCCGAGGAGGATCGCGGCGCCGTCTGCATCTCCTCCCAGGTGGGCTGCACGCTGTCCTGCCGCTTCT
>CAIWAJ010000393.1:0-14380 GCA_903910565.1 uncultured Rhodospirillales bacterium | reverse complement strand
CCCCCCGCTTGTTGCCCGCGCAGAGGGGCGAAGCCGATCGGATAAAAGTTTTTTGCTTCTTTTTTTCAAAAAAGAAGCCCTTCCTTCCTACCCCCCCTTCGCAAACGCCCGCAACGCCTCCAGCATCTGCGCCGGCGTCGGCGGGCAGCCGCGGATCGCGAGGTCCACCGGCACCACCGCCCCAGCGCCGCCCGATACCGCGTAGCTGCCCTTGAACACCCCGCCATCGACGGCGCAATCGCCGAGCGCGACCACCCGCCGCGGGTCCGGCATGCCATCCCACGCCACCCCGAGCGCTGCGTCGGTGTTGCGGCTCACCGGGCCGGTGACGAGCAGCGCGTCGGCGTGCTGCGGGCTATCGACGAACACCAGCCCATGCGCCGCCGCGTCATGCGCGGTGGCCAGCAGCCGCAGCTCGATTTCGCAGCCATTGCAACTCCCGCAATCCTGGTGCAGCAGCGCCAGCCGCCGCGGCGTCTCCGGCGGCTTGGCCGCGGGGTGCAGCAGGTTGCGCCACAGCGCTCGCCATATCGCCACCGTCACAGCTCCATCCCCGACGCCCCGATGCCCAGCGCGGCGGTGATCAGCGCGCGGTCCTCCCGCGCCGCGCCGGCCAGCGCCGCCTGCATGTCCGGCGCCCGCCGCCACCCGGCATCGCACAGGAAGGCCCCGGCGATCTGGCCGTCCTCAAGGCGCAGCCAGTGCCGGATGGTCCCATTCGGCCCTTCGGCCATGCCGATCGCCTCCCCGGTTGCCGGGTCGAGGGCGAATTGCACCGGCCCGGGCAGCAGCACATCGAGCCGAGGCACGATCATCTCGGCCTGGGTGAGGATCTCGCCCAGCGCCGCATCGGCCGCCGCGGCGGCGGCGGGCAGCACGGCGAGACGCATGGCAAGGCTGGCATGGGCCAGTTGCGCGATATCGTGGCGGGGCAGCGCCCGGGCGAGGCGGAGCAGCGCGTCCGGGCCCGGCACCTCGATATCGGCGGCGACCCCACCGGGCACCACGCAATCCATCATCAGCCGATGGCCGAACGCGACGCCCGCGCACTCCGCCACCATCTCCCGCGCCCGCGCGCAAGTTGTGGCGAGCAGCCCGGCCCCGCCAGCGCCGGCGATCGCGGCCAGCCGTTCGAGCCCGCCGGCCATCCGCTCGATCCCGGCCATCAGCTCGCGCAATCCCGTGGCGCGGGAGGGCACCATGGCACCGCTCGCGGCCTCCGCGGCGCGGGCGAAGGCGATCGCATGCGCCACCGTCGCCTCCCCCGCGACCCGGGCGGCGAAGCGGGCGGCGGCGCGCGGTGATTTCCCGCGCAGCAGCGCGAGCGTGCCCTTATGCGCGCGGCCGGACTCCGGCAGTTCCGGCGTGCCGAACGGCGCGGCCGGCCGGCCCAGCGGCGCGGTCACCGGCCAATGCCCGAAATCGAGCAGCGGCCGGGGATCGGTCCCGCCGACCGCGACATAACCCCAGAGATCGCGGATCATCCGCTCGAACGCCGCCGCCGCGGGGTGGAACGGCGACAGCGCGGGGTAGAATCCCTGCTCGACCTCGACGCTGCACAGCAACGGCCCTCCCGCGTGCTCCAGCATGGCGACGACCCGCCCGCCATCGGCCCACATCGCCAGCGGCGGCAGCCCGGGATCGGCCGCGACGTCGCGCCAGGCCTCGGGGTCGAGGTAATAATGCGTGGCCGGCGGGCAGGGTGCGTTCGGGGCGGCGCGCAGGCGGGTGAGGGCGCTCATACCGGTGCCGGCCTCCGGCGGATCAGGGCGGCGAGGGACAGCAGGCCGGTCACCAGGGGCGCCAATAGCCACGGCGACCGCGCCGCGAGGCCAGCGGCGACCGGCAGCAGGCACGGGATCGCCAGCACGAGCGCGGCGATCCGCGCCGTCCCGCCATGCCGCCCGGGCACGGCGCCGGCGATGCCGACCAGACAGGCCGCCGCCATGCCCTGGGCCGGCGCCTCGCCTCCCCCGGCCAGGGCGGCGATGCCAAGCGCCGCGGCCGCGATCCATCCTTCCGCCGCGCCACGCCGGCCGGCGAGACTGCCCCCGACCAGCGCGGCCAGGCCAAGAGGCAGCGCGGCCGCGCTGGCTGTGGCCAGGGCGTAGGCGGCGAGCGGCAGGGTGAGGGCGGCGATTGCCAGGCGCATGCGCGGGTCGGCCGCCCGCCACATCGTTTGCGGGATCATGGCGGCGGCGGCGGCGATTCCGGCGAGGCTGCAGGTCTCCGCGGTCACCGGGTCGGACTCGGCGAGCACCAGGGCCAAGGCGACCAGCGCCGCGCTGGCCAGCAGCGGCATCGTGAGCGGCAAAGCGCGCGCGATCCCCGCGGTTGCGAGCAGCGCCAGGGCCAGGCCGGCGGCGGCGAGCGCGATCATGCCACTGCCTCGGCCAACCCAACCAGCGCCGCCAACACGGCAAGCACCAACCCGGCGGCCAATGCCTCGCGCCGCCGCCGCGGCTGGCGCGGCGGCAGCGCGGCCTCGGCGGCGGCGCTGGCGAGGGTGATGGCGATGATGATGCCGGCCCAGATGCCCAGCCCCGGCAGCCATCCGGCGGCGCCCTCGGCCACCTCCGGCCGCAGGCAATCGGCGATCAGCGACAGGAACACCAGCCGCCGCAGCGCCGCGGCAAGCATCAGCATCGCCAGGTCACTCCCCGATGCGCGCCGGGCGGGCAGCGGGCCGGTCGCGAGGGCGAGCGCCCCCAGCACCAGCGCCGCCAGCCCGATCGGTGCGGCGGCGCTGGCGGAAGGCAGCATCCGCACGAAGATCGCCAGCAGCACCGCCGGCTCGGCGAACACCGCAGTGCCGTCCTCGCCACCCTCGAGCAGTGCGGCCATGAGGCGGCCGAACGTCAGCAGCCCGGCGACCGTCAGCGCATCGCCAATCCCGGCGAGCGCCGTCTCGCGGCTGAAAACCGGCACCAGCGCGGCGGCCGCGAAGGTCGTGGTCAGCACCAGCGCCGGGCCGATCACGGTCACCAGCGAGGTCTCCGGCCCGCGCACCCGCTGGCGCCCGACACAGGCGGCGATGGTGCGGAACGGCATCAGCAGGCCGGGGCCGCGCATCCCGCGCAGCCGGGCTCGCGCCACCTCGCCGAGCCCGGCGACCAGTAGCGCGGCGGGTGCGAGCAGCAGTAAATGCAGGATCGTGGCGCCCCACGCTTGCAGCAACGTCACGACAGCGCCTGACCGAGCAGCAGCAGCACGAACAGCGCAAAGGCGCCGGCCATGGCGGCGGAGGGCGTCGGCGCCGCCGTCTGCCATCCGGCGGCCCGCCGCGCGATGGCTCCGGCACGGCGCAACCCACGCCGGAGCGGCCGCGGCAACAATCGGTCCGGACCCGCCCGCGCCGCGTCAAACCCCGGCGCGGCCTCGGCGATCACGCGATGACCCTCGACCCCCCGCCGCCGCAGCAGCGGCACCATGATCGCGGCGAGCCCGGCGAGCAGCGCGCCGACGCCCCAAGGCATATACCCTTGCCCGCCGGCAGGAAGGATCGTCCCAGCCACAATCGCCGCCGCCGGGGCGCCGAGCATGAACGCCAGGCCGGGGAACAGGCCGGCAAACAGCGCGGTGCACCCGAACAGCGCGAACAGCGCGCCCTCCATCTGGCCTTCGTCCGCCACCGCGCGCCGTACCCCGCCGAACCCCGCGGCCAGCAGCCGCAGCGCCGTCTGCGCCAGCAATCCCGCCGTCAGCGCCAGCGCCAGCGCCGCCGCGGCCGTGGCCAGCGGGTTGGCCGGCAGCGTCCGCACCCCCGCAAAACCCTGCCACAGCATCGCGAACCCCGCGCCCGGCGGCACCAGGGCCAGCGTCAGCCCGGCGAGCAGCGCGCTGAGCCCGCCAAGCGGCAGACCGCGCAACACGCCGCTGAGCGCGCCGCGATCGGCGCCTTCCCCCTGCCGCAGCGCGATCGTGCCGACGATCCGCCAAACCGGCAGCACCATCGCGGTGATGAGGCTGGCGAGGAACAGCACCGCCAGCCCCGCGGCGGCCGGGGCCGGCAAATCGCTGGTGGTGCCGGCCAGCACCATGCCGGCCCCCATCAGCGCGAACCCGGAGAAGCAGCGCGGCAGCGCGTCGAGCAGGCGTGGCAAATGGCGCGCCCGCCATGCCGTCACCGCGCAGCCCAGCGCCAGCGCGGCCCCCGCGAGCACCAGGCCCGTCCCGGCCGAAGCCGGCAATGGGCTCGCGACATCCAGCAGCAGGCGCACCGCAAGATAGGTGCCGAGCGGGGAGGCGAGCCGCACCGCCACCGCGATCACCAGCCCGGCCAGCGCGCCGGCCGGCACGGTCTCGGCGGCGAGCCGCATCGCGTCGAACGTGCCGCCGCCAAGCAGCGCCAGCGCGGCCAGCAGCAACCCCGCCGGCAGTCCAGGCAGCCGTCGCCCGCCGCCCGCCAGCGCGACGCCGGCCAGCAGCGTCATCCCGTCGCCGGCGAGCATGGCCAGCACCGTGCCGGCGATCACGCCCGGCCGGCGCGCGCATGCGGCCTGCTCCACCAGCACCAGCAGCAGAAAATAGCCGGATACTCCATCGAGACCGACCACCAGGCCGCTGCCCGGCAGCGCCATCGCGACGGCCGGCGCGCCGAACAGCAGCCAGGCCAGCAGCCCGACCGCCACGGCAAGCGGCGCCAGCACGCCGAGCGCCGGGCCGGCGAACATTGATGCATGAGGGATGCGCACGATGCCTCCGTCGCACGGCACGCCCGATTCACCCAAGCGTCACGCGACATCGGGCGATTTATGTTTATCTAGTCACCATGAACACGCTCCTGCTCGTCGTCTTCGATGGTCTGCGGCCCGACATGATCCGGCCCGACATTACCCCCAACCTGGTGCGCTTCGCGGCCCGGGGCACGCGGTTTTCCCGTGCCCGCTCGGTCTTCCCCTCCGAAACCCGCGTCTGCACCGCCAGCGTCGTCACCGGCTGCCTGCCGCGCCGCCACGGCCTGGTCGCCAACCGCCTCGCCCACCCCGGCGACCGCAGACGCAGCGTCGACACCAGCCAGATGAACGCACTCAAGGCCCTGCAGGACGATCTCGGCGCCCCGCTGCTGGAAACGCCTACCCTGGCGCGCCTGCTTGCCGCGGCCGGCCAGAGCTTCTCCGTCTTCAGCAGCGGCTCCACCGGCCAGGCCTTCGTGCTCAACCCCGATGCGGCGGAGCTTGGCCAGATCACCCTCTCCGTCCACGGCGCCGATTTCTGCTCGCCCGCCGGCGCCCGCCTGTTGGCACGGCTTGATCCGCCGCCCACGGCCCCCGCCGCCCGCGCGGTATGGATCGCCGAGGCCTGGCGCACCCAGATCCTGCCGAACCCGCCCGCCATGTCGGTGCTCTGGCTGTGCGAGCCCGACACCTCGGCGCATTACGACGGCCTCGGCGGCCCGCGTCAGCTCGACGTGCTGCGCGATGCCGACGCCGCCTTCGGCAGTCTGCTCGATGACTGGCAATCCGGCCCCCAGCGGGACCGCCTGACCATCGCGGTCGCCTCGGACCACGGCCACGCGACCATCAGCGCCCTGCGCGCCATCGCCCCTGATCTCGCCGCCGGCCCCGCCGCCGGCGCGCTGCTGATGGGCGGCTCAAGCTGCGGCCTGGTGCCGCCGGACCCGACTCCCGAGCGCATCGCCGACATCGCCGACTGGTTGACCCGGCAGGACTGGGCGGGCTCGGTGTTCGCCGCCGACGGCATCGAGATGCCGAGCGGCGTGCTGCCCCGCGGCGTGCTGCTGGCCGACCACGTCCGCGCCGCCCCGGTCCTGTTCACCCTGCGCGGATCGGACGCAATCTCGCCGCGCGGCCTGCCGGGGATGACACTCTACGACGGCGGTCTCCCGGTCGGCGGCGGCACGCATGGCGGCTTGCTCGCCTCCGAGATGAGCACGGTGCTGATGTTCGCCGGCCCGGCGATCCGCGCCGGCGCGGTCAGCGAGATGCCGGCCGGGCTGTGCGACATCGCGCCGACCGCCCTGGCGCTGCTCGGCCTGCCCGGCGGGGCGGCGATGGACGGCCGCGTGCTGGAGGAAGCGCTCCTCCCCGAGCCCACGCCGCTGCCCTCGCCGGCGATTGAGACCTGGGAGGCCGCCGCCCCCGGCTACCGCCAGCGCGTCGCGCGCACCCGGCTCGGCCGCCACCTCTATATTGACGCCGGCAAGCGGGACTGATTCATTGACGAAGCAGTAAGACCGGCGCGAGTCGCAGCCGGCGCGCCGTTAGGGGCCGGGCCGCAACCGCATGGCGACAGACGTGCCTCCCTTTGTCGAGCGACGCTCACCGCGCGATCCCCGCATCGATATCCTGCGCGGCGCCGCGCTGGTGATGATCTACGTCGATCACATCCCGCTCAACGCGCTGAGCCGCCTGACGATGCGCCAGTACGGTTTCGCCGACGCGGCGGAGCTGTTCGTCATGCTCGCGGGCTTCTCCACCATGATCGCCTTCGGCCGCGCCTTCGATCGTGGCGGCCCCGCGCATGGCATGTGGCAGACCACCTATCGCGCCTCAACCATCTACCTCGTTCAGGCCGGCCTGCTGCTGGCCACCCTCGCCATCGTCACCATCTGGCGGCTCTATCTGCCGATCGATCATCCCCTGTTCACCCCGGTGATCGCCGAGGGCTACCGGGATGTCACCCGCGGCCTGGTGCTGCTGGCCCTGCCCGACTACCTCGATATCCTGCCGCTCTACGTGGTGCTGCTCGCCGCATTCCCCGTCATCTACTACGCCATGCGCTGGAATCCGGCGGTGACGGTCGCGGGGTCCGGCCTGCTGTGGCTGCTGGCCTGGAACACGCCTTGGCTCAACCTGCCCAACGCGCTTGATCTCACCGGCCGGGGCTGGAGCTTCGCGCCTTTGTCCTGGCAGTTCCTGTTCGTCATCGGCGCGGCGCTCGCGGTCACGCTCGGGCCGGCCGGCAGCCTGCTGCCGCAGCCGCGCTGGGCGGCGGCGCTGTGCTGGATCTACCTGGCCTGGGCCTATCTGCTGCATCGCTGGGCTGACGTGCTGCAAAGCTGGGACGCCATCATCGATGCCGGGCTGCTCGACAAGACGCATCTCGCGCCGCTGCGCCTGCTCGACGTGTTGGCGCTGGTCTACCTCATGCTCGGCTCGCGCCGGATTCTCGCCTGGTCCCGCCTGGCGATCCTGCGGCCGCTCGAGGCCTGCGGGCGGAATTCGCTGACGATCTACGCCCTCGGCTCGATGCTGTCGCTGCTGGGGCGGCTGGAATTCGGCAGTTTCGGCCCGTCCTTCGCCATGCAGATCGGCGTCAATCTCGCCGGCCTCGCCGCGATGTTCGCCACCGGGCTGGTGCTCGACCGCCGCAAGGAGCGGCGCCGGGCGCGGTAGCGTATGGCGAGCCGGAGCGCGTCGGTATAAAGGGGCGGCTCGCACCCCCAGCGCAACGGAGCCATGACCGACCTCACCCTCCTCACCGGCGCCACCGGCTTCGTCGGCTCCGCCGTCGCGCGCGCGCTGGCGGCCCGCGGCCATCTTCTGCGGGTGCTGGCCCGCCCGGGGAGCGACCGGCGCAATCTCGCCGGGCTCGACTGCACGGTGGCGGAGGGCGACCTGCGGGACCCCGCCTCCCTGACCCGCGCCGCGGCCGGCTGCCGCTACGTGGTGCATGTCGCCGCCGATTACCGCATCTGGGTGCCGGACGCCGCGGCGATGCTGCGCGCCAATGTGGCGGGCACCGAGGCGATGATGCGCGCGGCGATCGCCGGCGGGGCGGAGCGGGTGGTCTATTGCAGCTCCGTCGCCGCCCTCGGCCTCACCGGCGACGCGACCCCGGCCGACGAAGCCACGCCGGTCGCGCCCGAGGCCATCGTCGGCGTCTACAAGCGCTCGAAATACGCCGCCGAGCGGGCGGTCCGCCGCATGATCGCCGAGGAGGGGCTCCAAGCGGTGATCGTCAACCCCGCGGCCCCCGTCGGCCCGCGCGACATCAAGCCGACCCCGACCGGACGCATGATCGCCGACGCGGCTGCCGGCCGGATGCCGGCCTATATCGAGACCGGGCTCTGCGTGGTGCACGTCGATGACGTCGCCGAAGGCCACGTGCTCGCCCTGGAGCGCGGGCGGATCGGCGAGGGCTACATCCTCGGCGGCGAGAACCTCTCGCTCGGTGCCCTGCTCGGCCTGGTGGCCGACGTCACCGGGCGGCCGGCGCCCCGCGTGAAACTGCCGATCGCCGCCCTGTGGCCGGTGGCGCTGGCCTGCGAGGGGCTGGCCCGCATCGCCGGCATCGAACCGCTGGTGACGCGGGACCATCTGCGCATGGCTCGCAAGCTGATGTTTTTCTCCTCCGCCAAGGCGAGCGCCGAACTGGGTTACCACCCCCGCCCGGCGCGCGATGCGGTGGCGGACGCGGTGGCGTGGTTTCGTGCGCGGGGCATGTCATGACCTGGCTCGTCATCGCCGCCACGCTGGCATGGATTTGGCTGGTCTTCTGCCATGGTGGATTCTTTGTCGCCGGGCCGGAACTGCCGCGCCGCCGCCCCAGCGCCACCCCCCCGGTCTGCATCGTCGTCCCCGCCCGCGACGAAGCCGGCACCATCGCGGCGGTGATCGCCTCCCTGCTGGCGCAGGACTATGCCGGCCCGTTCCGCGTGGTGCTGGTGGACGATAACAGCACCGACGCCACCGCCGCTTTGGCCCGCGCCGTGCCCGATCCCGCCCGCCGCCTCATTGTGCTGACCGGCGCCACCCGCCCGGCCGGCTGGGCGGGCAAGCTGTGGGCGGTGCATCAGGGCGTCGCGGCCGGCACCGAGGAACTCGTGCTGCTGACCGACGCCGACATCGTGCATGAACCAACCCATCTCGCCACGCTGGTCGCCGGCATGGAACGCACCGGCGCGGCGATGGTCAGCGAAATGGTGCGGCTCAACTGCACCAGCCTCGCCGAGCGCGCGCTGGTGCCGGCCTTCGTGTATTTCTTCTGCATGCTCTATCCCTTCGCCTGGGTGAACGACCCGCGCCGCCAAACCGCCGCCGCCGCCGGCGGCACCGTGCTGATCCGCCGCCAGGCCCTGGCGCGCATCGGCGGCATCGCGGCGATCAAGGGCGCGCTGATCGATGACGTCACCCTGGCCCGCGCGGTGAAGCGCAGCGCGCCGATCTGGCTCGGCCACACCAGCGAGGCGCGCTCCATCCGCCCCTACCCGGATTTCGCCGATATCTGGCGCATGATCGCCCGCTCCGCCTATGTGCAGCTCGGCTACTCGCCGCTGCTGCTGCTCGGCACCGTGCTCGGCATGGGGTTCCTGTTCGTGCTCCCGGTGCTCGGCATCGCCACCCCCGGCGGGGAGGGGGTCGCCGGCATGGTCCTGCGCGGCGGCGGGCTCCTGCTGATGGTCGGGAGCTTTGCCCCCGCGGCCAAGCGCTACGGGTTCGGCCCCCGGCTCGGCCTGCTCGCCGGGCTCTGCCTTCCCTTGGTCGCCCTGTTTTACCTCGCCGCCACCATCGGCGCCGCGATCGACCATCATCGCGGGCGCGGCGTGGTGTGGAAGAACCGCGCCTATACGGAGGGCGCCGCATGAGCGAGGCCTCGGTCGAAACCTGGTCCGGCAAGGATCGCGGGGACGAGAATTTCCCGGTCGGCTCGGCGCTGATCGCCGCCCGGCTGCGCCCCCATGTCCACGCCTACTACGCCTTCGCCCGCAACGCCGACGATATCGCCGACAGCGACGTGCTGGAGGCCGAGGACAAGGTGGCGCGGCTCGACGTGATGGAGGCGGTGCTGCTCGGCCAGCGCGCCGATGGCTCGCCCAGCGCCACCCGTCTGCGCGCAAGTCTCGCCCAAACCGGCGTCACCCCAACCCATGCCACCGACCTGCTGATCGCCTTCCGCCGCGACGCCACCAAGCTGCGCTACGCCACATGGGACGAACTGGCCGATTACTGCCGCTACTCCGCCGCCCCGGTCGGCCGCTACATGCTCGATCTGCATGGCGAATCCCGCGACACCTGGGCGCCCTCCGACGCGTTGTGCGCCGCGCTGCAAGTGCTCAACCACCTGCAGGACGGCGCCAAGGATCTCCAGGAGCTCAATCGCTGCTACGTCCCCGCCGACCTCATGGCAGCGTCCGGCACGGGGGTGGACGATCTGCACAAGCACGCGCTCACCCAGGGCATGCGCCGCGTGCTCGACGAGTTGCTCGACCGCTGCGACGCGCTCAACGCCGAAGCCGCCCTGCTGCCCCGCCGCACGCGGGATCGGCGGCTGCGGCTGGAAACCGCGATGATTCTCGGCCTCGCCAAGCGCCTCGCGGCACGGTTGCGCCGGCAGGACCCGCTGGCCGCGCGGGTCAAACTCAAGAAAGGGGATGTCGTGCTGGCCATGCTCGCCGCATCAAGGTTCCTGTGACCCCGCTCGGCGCCGACAAGGCCGATCTGCGGGCGGTTGAGGCGATCGTCCGCGCCGCCGGCACCAGCTTCCATCGCGGCATGGCCGTGCTGCCGAAAGACCGGCGGCACGCGATGTACGCGATCTACGCCTTCTGCCGCATCGTCGATGACATCGTCGACGAGCCCGGCGAGGCGGCCGAGAAACAGGCGGCGCTCGAAGACTGGCGGCGGCGCATCGCCCTGCTTTATGTCGGCCGGGCGGACGACGCGGTCACCCGCGTGCTGCTGCTCGCCGTCCGCGCCTATGATTTGCGCGAGGAGGATTTCCTCGCAGTCATCGACGGCATGCAGACCGACGGCGAGACGGCGCTCGTGGCCCCGCCGCTCGACGTGCTCGACCTCTATTGCGACCGCGTGGCCGCCGCGGTGGGAAGGCTCTCGGTGCGCGCGTTCGGCGACGCCTCTCCGGCCGCCGATGTGGTGGCATACCACCTCGGCCGGGCGCTGCAACTCACCAACATCCTGCGCGATATCGCGGAAGACGCCGGGCGGGGGCGCTGTTACCTCCCGGCCGAGTATTTCACCGCTCCGCCGCCCGCGACGGCCACCGAGGCGCTGGCGCGGGCGGAATTGCCCGAGGTTTGCGCGAGACTGGCCGACCTCGCGCACGCCCATTTCGATGACGCGGGCACGGCGATGTCGCAATGCGGGCGCGAGGCGATGCGACCGGCGCGGCTGATGGGGGCAACCTACGCCGAGGTGCTCCGCGCGCTGGAGCGCCGCGGCTGGCTGGCGCTGGAGCGGCCGGTGAAATTGTCGAAATGGCGCAAGATCTGGCTGGCCCTGCGCTACGGCCTGGCATGAGCCGGGTTCACATCATCGGCGCTGGCCTCGCCGGGCTGTCGGCGGCGGTGGCGCTGGCCGGGGCGGGGCGGGGGGTGACGCTGTACGAGGCGGGGCCGGCGGCCGGTGGGCGCTGTCGCTCCTATTTCGATCGCGGGCTCGGGTGCCGTATCGACAATGGCAACCACCTCGTGCTCTCCGGCAACCGCGCCGCGATGGGGTTTCTCGACACCATCGGCGCGCGGCATCTGCTCGGTGGGCCGGGCCGGGCGATGTTCCCCTTCCTCGACGTCACCACCGGCGAGCGCTGGACGGTGGAGCCCGACCCCGGGCCGATCCCGTGGTGGGTGTTCCGCCGGGATGCGCGGGTGCCCGGCACCAAACTCACCGAATATGGCCAGCTCCTCCGCCTGCGCGGGGCGGGCGCCGAGACCACCGTCAGCCAGTCGCTGGATCCGCGCAGCGCGCTATACCGGCGGCTGCTCGAACCTCTCGCAGTGGCGGCGCTGAATACCGCGCCGGATGCGGCTTTGGCGCGGCTGCTCGACAGCGTGGTCCGTGAGACGCTGATGCGGGGCGGGCGGGCGTGTGTTCCGCTCTACCCCAAGGTCGGCCTGTCTGAGACCTTCATCGACCCGGCGCTCGCCTGGCTCACCGCCCGCGGGGGCGTGCTGCATACCGGCCGGCGGGTCAGTTCGCTGAACGCGGTGGGTGGCCGGATCGTGGACTTCGAGACCGCCGAGGGGGCGGTGGCGCTCGACCCCGGGGAGTCCCTGGTGCTCGCGGTGCCGCCCTGGGTGGCGCGGGATCTGCTGCCCTGGTTGCGGGCGCCGGAGGCGTTCGAGGCGATCGTCAATCTGCATTACCGGGTGGACGCGACCCCCGCCGGCGCGGCGGGGGAGGCGGGGTTTCTTGGGGTGATCGGCGGCACGGCGGAGTGGATTTTCGTGAAGCCCGGCATCGTCTCCATCACCATCTCGGCCGCCAACCGCCTGGTCGATCGCAGTGCCGACGATCTCGCGGCCGCGATCTGGCCGGAGGTCTGTGCCGCGCTTGGGCTCGACGGGCCAATGCCCCGCGTGCGGGTGGTCAAGGAGCGGCGGGCGACCTTCGCCGCCACCGCGGCGCAGGAGCGGCTGCGGCCGAGGGCGCGCACCCAGATCGGCAATCTCGTGCTGGCCGGCGACTGGACCGATACCGGCTTGCCGGCCACGATCGAAGGTGCGATCAGATCCGGCCGCGCGGCGGCCGAGGCGCTTGGCGCCTGATCGATGGACCAGCAGATGATTGACGATGCGACCCTGGACTCCGCGGTATCGCGCGCCCGCGATGCCCTCAAGCGCCGCCAGAAACCCGATGGGCACTGGGTGTTCGAGCTTGAGGCCGATGCGACGATTCCGGCCGAGTTTGTCCTGCTGTGCCATTTCCTCGACCGGCCGGACCTCGAACTCGAGCGCAAGATTGGCAACTACCTGCGTTCGATCCAGGGCGTGCATGGCGGTTGGCCGCTGTTTCATGACGGGGCCTTCGATATCTCGGCTTCGGTGAAGGCGTATTTCGCGCTGAAGATGATCGGCGATGACCCCGAGGCGCCCCACATGGCCCGCGCCCGGGAGGCGATCCTGGCCGCCGGCGGGGCGGAGCGGAGCAATGTGTTCACCCGCTGCCAGCTTGCGTTGTTCGGCGAGGTGCCGTGGCGGGCGGTACCGGTGATGCCGGTGGAACTGGTGCTGTTGCCCAAGTGGTTTCCCTTTCATCTCGACAAGGTCAGCTACTGGTCCCGCACCGTCATCACCCCGCTGCTGGTGCTGATGGCGCTGAAGCCGAAGGCGCGCAATCCGCGGGGCATCGGCGTGCAGGAGTTGTTCTGGATCCCGCCGCTCGAAAACGCCCACTGGATCAAGGGGCCCTATCGCTCGGGCTGGGGGTATTTCTTCAAGGGGCTCGACGCCATCCTGCGGCCGGCCGAGCGGTTGATCCCCGTTGCCTTGCGGCAGCGGGCGATCGGGTGGGCAATGCGGTTCGTCACCGAGCGGCTGAACGGGGAGGATGGGCTGGGCGCCATCTACCCGGCGATGGCCAACACCGTGATGATGTTCGACACGCTGGGTTATCCCTCTGACCACCCCGACGCCGCGATCGCCTGGGAGTCCGTGCGCAAGTTGCTGGTGGTCGAGGAAGACCGCGCCTACTGCCAGCCCTGCCTCTCCCCGGTGTGGGACACCGGGCTGGCCGGGCATGCCATCGCCGAGGCGGACAGCCCGGCCATCCCCGAAATCGCCGCGGCCAACCAGTGGTTGCGGGGCAAGCAGATCCTCGACGTGGTGGGCGACTGGAAGGAGAACCGGCCCAACGCCGTGCCCGGCGGATGGGCCTTCCAGTACGAGAACCCGCACTACCCCGACGTCGACGATACCGCCGTCGTCGGCATGCTGCTGCACCGCGAGAACAACCCCGACCACGCCGAGGCGATCGTCCGGGCGCGGGACTGGGTCATCGCCATGCAATCGAAGGACGGCGGCTGGGGCGCCTTCGATGCCGATAACAACCACATGTACCTCAACCACATCCCCTTCGCCGACCATGGCGCCCTGCTCGACCCCTCGACCGCGGACGTGACCGCGCGCTGCGTGAGCTTCCTCGCGCAGATCGGCCACCCCTTGGATGCGCCGGTGATGACCCGGGCGCTGGCCTGGCTTAGGCGCGAGCAGGAGAAGGACGGCGCCTGGTTCGGCCGCTGGGGGACCAACTATATCTATGGCACCTGGTCCGTGCTCTGCGCCCTCAACGCCGCCGGGTTGCCACATGACGACCCCGCCATCCGCCGCGCCGTGACCTTCCTGCTCGATACCCAGCGCGCGGACGGCGGATGGGGCGAAGACAACGAAACCTACGCCGCCGCCGCGCCCGGACGCTACCACCGCTCCAACCCCAGCCAGACCGCCTGGGCCCTGCTCGGGCTGATGGCCGCCGGCGAAGCCGCGCATCCCGCCGTTGCCCGTGGGATCGCCTGGCTTTCGGCCGTGCAAAAGGGCGATGGGGAATGGGACGAGGAGCCCTATACCGCCGTCGGCTTTCCGCGCGTTTTTTACCTCCGCTACCACGGCTACAAGCTATTTTTCCCGCTGATGGCGATGGCGCGGTTTCGCAATCTTGCTCGGGGGAATGATGCGCGGGTG
>CAIWAJ010000392.1:0-1550 GCA_903910565.1 uncultured Rhodospirillales bacterium | reverse complement strand
GACATCGAGTTGGGTCTCGGTTTGCTTGGGCACGACGGGGCAGAGATAGCCCTGCTGCATCATCTCCAGCACCGGCACGTCGTAGGCGATGTCGGTGAACAACCGGTCCTTGCCCTCGTGCAGCAGCCCGCTGTCGAGCCGATAGGGCGTGGCGGTGAAGCCGACCACTTTGAGCAGGCCGGCGTTGACCTCGTTCAACTCCTTGATGAAGGCCCGATACATACCGCTATCGCTGCGCCCGAGCAGGTGGGCCTCGTCGATCAGCACGAGGTCGCAGCGCTGGACCCGCATGGCGTGGCGATGGATGGACTGGATGCCGGCGAACAGGATCTGGGCGCCGATGTCGCGGCGGGAGAGACCGGCCGAGTAGATGCCGGCAGGCGCCTCGGGCCAGGCCCGCAGCAGGGCCATGAAGTTCTGCTGAATCAATTCCTTGACGTGCGTGAGGACGAGGATGCGGGTGTCGGCGTAGGCGGTGATGGCCTCGCGGATGAACCCGGCAATGCATAGGCTCTTGCCCGTGCCGGTCGGCAGGACAACCAGCGGATTGCCAGTATTGCCCGCGAAATAGTTGTAGAGCGCGTCGATGGCGGCGCGCTGGTAGGGGCGCAGGGTGATGGTCATGCCGCCACCCCATCGCGCCAAGTGCTGCCATCGGGCAGACGATAGCTGACCCAGTCCTCGCCGGCGTCGACCTGTTCGCCCGGCACCAGGTCGGGGAGGTAGAGATGCGCCGCGCAACCGGCGATCTGGTCGCGGCGCGCCAGCGGCACCTGATGGCGGGCGCAATGCCAGGCGCCATCGGCGACCGGCGTGGCGTGCAGGCAGGACCGGCAATGGCGGTCGATCGCCGCGTCGCCATGACAGACAGCATGGTGATCGCAGAACCGGCATTCCCACCAGGCGGGATCCTCGCTGATGCGGGTCGGCGGGCGGAGCGCCGCGACGATGCGCTGCGCACGCGCCAGGATGCGCATGCCGGCCTCGGCATCGTGGTGGAGGCGCTCCTGGTAGAGCGCGTCGTTGTCTTTGCAGACCGCGAGATAGAAGCCGCGCTCGATCCCGGCGAGGTGCATGTAGGCCTGCATCTGCGCCCAGTGCAGCGGCTTGGACTTCTCCACCCCCTCGGCCTGCAGCCTGGTGAACGACTTCAGGCTGTGGGTCTTGAACTCGCAGACATGCCAGGCCTTCGGTGCCTCGGGCAACCCGATCGCCACCGCGTCCATGCTGCCGCCAAAGTGGCCGCCGGGATCGCGCAGATTCCACTGCCGCCCCGTTGCCGGGTCAACGTCGAGTACGGTGACGCCGATCCGGCGCAGGTCGGCGACGAAGCGGGCCTCGGCCAGGTTGCCGGTCTCGAACAGGCGCAGCAACCGGCCAGTATGGCGCGCCCGGCTTGCCCAGCGGAAGCTGTACCAGATCGCCCGCTCGCAGGGCGTGCCGATCAGCGAGGCGCCGAGATGGGCGCGCCATCCGGTCTCGGCGGCCGCCTCATAGGCGGTGTAGATGGCCGAGACCGTAGGCGTGTTGGGAAGGGGCAGGGCGACCAT
>CAIWAJ010000391.1:0-6499 GCA_903910565.1 uncultured Rhodospirillales bacterium | reverse complement strand
AGCAGCGCCTGCACCCGGGCACGCACCGCGGGGCCGGTGGCGAGCTTGTGGGTGTGGATCGGCTCGGCAATGGAGAAGCCGATGGTCAGGCGCGGATCGAGCGAGGCAAACGGGTCCTGGAAGACGAACTGCACAGCGCGGCGCAGGCGCTTCTCATTGGCGGAATTCAGGCGCGAGACGTCCTCACCATTCACCCGGATGGTGCCGCTGCGCGGTTCCTCCAGGCGAATGATGCTGCGCCCGGTGGTGGTCTTGCCGCAGCCACTTTCGCCGACCAGCGCCAGCGTCTCGCCAGGCGCCACGGTGAGGCTGACCTGCTCGGCGGCGTGGATGCGCCCGGCGAGGCGGAAGCCGCGCCGCACGTCAAAGCGGGTGGTCACCTTGTCAAGTTCCAGCACCGGCGCCGCCTCCCGCCGCACGGTATCCTGCGGGATGGCAGCCTCGCCGCGCCGCACGAAGGGCGCCGGCAACGGTTGGTCGGCCAGCGCGCCGAGCACGGGTACGGCATCGAGCAGCATCGCGGTGTAGGGGTGCTGAGGGGCGGCGAAGAGCGGGCCGATGTCGTTGGTCTCGACCACCTTGCCGTGCTGCATCACCACCACGCGGTCGGCCATTTCGGCGACCACGCCCATGTCATGGGTGATGAAAATCAGCCCCATGCCGAGCTCGCGCTGCAGGCCGCGCATCAGCCTGAGCACCTGGGCCTGCACGGTGACGTCAAGCGCGGTGGTCGGTTCGTCGGCGATCAGCAGGCGCGGGCGGCAGGACAGCGCGATGGCGATCATTACCCGCTGGCGCATGCCGCCGGAGAGTTGGAACGGGTAGCGGCCCAACTGCCGCTCGGCATCTGGGATGCGCACCGCCTCCAGCAGCCGCTTGGCCTCAGCCAGCGCCGCCGCCTCCGAGCGGCCCTGGTGAAGCATCACCCCTTCGGCGATCTGGCGACCCACGGTCAGCACCGGGTTGAGGCTGGTCATCGGCTCCTGGAAGACCATGGCGATCTCGGGGCCGCGCAGATGGCGCATCGCCTCGGGGCTTTCTTGCGCGAGATCACGCAGGGCGCCGGACTTGTCGGTGAAACCGATGCTGCCGGCGGTGATCCGCCCGCCGGCATGGTCAAGCAGGCGGGTGATGGCGAGCGCGGTGACAGATTTGCCGGAGCCGGACTCGCCGACGATCGCCACCGTCTCGCCGGCCTCGACCGTGAGGTCGAGCCCATGGACGACCTCGATCGGGCCGTTCTCGCCGGGGAAGGCGATGTCGAGGCCCGTCACGTCGAGCAATGGCATCAGGCGAGTGTCCGCATCATGCGCGCATCGTCCCGCAGCCGGGGCGGAAGTCAACAGGAGAACGCGTGGCCGGTGGGGCGATCGGGGGAAAGGGAAGAAGGCACTCGTCATTCTTAGAGAAAGAAGCGTTTGCTTACTGTATCCCCCGCATCCGCGGATCCAGGATATCGCGCAATGCATCGCCGAGCAGGTTGAACGCGAGCACCAGCATGAAAATCGCCACCCCCGGTACCACCGACAGCAGCGGATGCTGTTCGAGCAGGGGGAAGGCGGCCTGCAGCATGTTGCCCCAGGTCGGCGTTGGTGGCTGGATGCCGACGCCGATGAAGCCGAGGGCGGCTTCGGTCAGCACCGCGTAGCCCATTCCGAGCGTGGTCTGCACGATCACCGGGGCGAGGCAGTTGGGCAGGATATGGTGGGTCATGATGCGCAGGCGCGTGGTGCCGGCGACTTCCGCGGCGGCGACGAAATCGAGCTCGCGCAGGCCGAGCGCCTGGCCGCGCACGATGCGCGCGAGCCAGGGGACGTTGGCGATGCCGATGGCGAGGATGACGGTGCCGAGCGAATTGCCGAGCGCTGCGGCCAGGGCGACGGCGACCAGAAGGCTCGGGAAGACCACCACCGCATCCATCACCCGCATCGTGACGTCGTCGAACCAGCCGCCGATGATCGCGGTGGCGAGGCCGAGCGGCACGCCGATTGCCACGCCGAGGCCGACCGCGCCGATGCTCACCTCCATTGCCACGCGGGCGCCTAGGATGAGGCGGGAGAGCATGTCGCGGCCGAGCTGATCGGTGCCGAAAGGGTGCGCGGCGGTGATGCCGCCGAGCAGGGCGTCGAAATCCATGTCCTCGGTGTCGTAGGGGATGAGGTGTTCGGCGAAGATGGCGCCGAGCAGGACCAGCAGGATCACGGCGATGCCGAAGATCGCCCGCGGCGTGCGCAGCAGGTGACCGGCGACGCTATCGGGGGTGGGGAGTGCGATCATTGCGGCGCTTCAGGCGCCATAGCGGATCCGCGGGTCGAGCACGGTGTAGAGGATGTCGGTGATGAAGTTCGCCGCCAGCACGGCGGTGGCCATGACCAGCACGCTCCCTTGCACCACCATGAAATCATGCTGGAACACCGCCTGCACCATCAGGCGCCCCATGCCGGGCACGCCGAACAGCGTCTCGATCACCACGGCGCCGGCGAAAATGCGGCCGACTTCCAGGCCCATCACGGTGACGACGGGGAGCATGGCGTTGCGCAGGGCGTGGCCGAGGACGATCGGCCATTTCGCCAGGCCCTTGGCGCGGGCGGTGCGGATGAAATCGAGCGACATCACCTCGAGCAGGGCCGAGCGCATCTGGCGCATCATCAGCGCCGCACTGGTGATGCCGAGGGCGATCGCCGGGAGCACCATGTGGCGCAGCCCGTCGGCGAGGTCGGTGCCGAGCGGGACGTAACCTTGGGTTGGCAGCCAGCGGAGATGTACGCCGAACACCAGGATCAACATGATGCCGACCCAGAAGCCGGGCATCGCCACCGCGCCGACCGCGACCAGGGTGGCGGCGAAATCCGGCACGCGGCCGCGATGCACCGCGGCGATGACACCGGCGGGGATGGCGATCGCGGCGGCGATGAGCCAGGCGAACAGGCCGAGTTCGAAGGTGACGGAGGCGCGCAGGAGCAGTTCCTCGCCGACGCGGCGCTGATTGGCGCTGGAGCGGCCGAGATCGCCGGTGAGGGCGCGGCCGAGCCAGAGCGCGTATTGCACCGGCACCGGGCGATCGAGGTTGTATTCGCGGCGGACGACGGCGAGTTGCGCCTCGTCGAGCGCATCGCCGGCGCCGACCATCATCCGCGCGGGGTCCCCGGGGATGGCGTGCATCAGGGCAAACACCATCATGGTGATCAGCAGCAGCGTCGGCACCAGCTGGGCGAGCCGGCGGAGGATGTAGCGCTGCATCGGCCGCGGTCAGGCTTTTTTGAGCCACATCCGATGCAGATACATCTTGGCATCCCAGCCGAACACGTTCTCGACGCCCATCACCGCTTTCTGGGCGGCAGCGTAGGTGACGCCATAAATGAGCGGCACCATCATCGCCTTACCGAGAACGATTTCGTCGACCTGGCGGTAGATCTGCTTGCGGCGAGGGATGTCCACCGTCGCCGCGCCCTCGTCCACCAGGGCATCGAGCTTTTCGTTCTTCACCTTGCCGGCGTTGTAGTAGCCATCGGAGCGGTAGATCAACGAGGCATTCCAGTCCGGCTCCGGGTAGCGGCTCCACGAGGTGATGAACATCGGCGCCTCGCCGCCATAGTAGAATTTTTCGGTGGCGACGGTCACTTCCGCGCTCTTGAGGTTGAGCTTGATGCCGACCGCGGCGCACTGGGCGCGGATAATCTCAGCGAAGGCGGTGTTGGTCTCGGACGGCCAGAACAGCGCGTCCATCTCGAAGCCGCCCGGCTTGCCGCCGGCGGCGAGATACTCCTTGGCCTTGGCGATGCTGTAGGAGGGCCGTGGCACCGTCGGGTCATAGGCCCAGGCGCCGGTCGGCCACATGCCACCCTTGGCGACGATCGCGCGGCCGAAAAACGCCGCCTTGTTGATCCCCTCGGCATTGATCGCGGTGGCCAACGCGAGCCGGAGGTTGACGTTGTCCATCGGCGGCTTGGCCCAGTTGAACGAGAGGGTGCAGGCGATGGCGCCGCCCTCGAAGGACTGGATGTTGTATGTGCTGCTGCTGAGAAAATTGCCGACTTCGCGATAGGGCAGGTAGATCAGGTCCAGCTCGCCGGCCTTCAGCGCGGAGACCTGCACAGTCTCGCTCGGCACGATGTTCATCACAATCTCGTCGAGATAAGGCAGCGGATTGCCCGCCTCGTCGCGGCCCCAGTATTTTTCGTTGCGCACGAAGCGCACCTTGCTGCCGCTGACGTATTCGGCGACCTTGAATGGGCCGGTGGAGACCGGCTTGAACGCATAGTCGGCCCCCAGCGCCTTCACCGCGGCCGGCGAGTTCATCGCGCCGCCACGATCGGCCAGCGTGCCGAGCACGGAGCCCCAGGGGCGCTTGAGGCGGAAGCGCACGAGGTGCTCATCGAGCGCCTCGACGCTCTCGACCGGCCCGAAAGCGGCCCGCGGCGTCGCCTTGGTCGCCGGATCGAGCAGGCGCTCGATGTTGAACTTCACCGCTGCCGCGTCGAACGGCGTACCATCGTGGAACACCACGCCCTTGCGCAGCTTCAGCGTGACGCTTTTGGGGTCCGACACATCCCAGGATTCGGCGAGCGAGGTCGCGGCGCGTGGATTGAGGGCGGGGTCGGCGTCGACCAGCGGATCGGTGAATTGGCGCCAATAGTAAGCATCACCGCCGGACCGGCCGACCACGGGATCTATCGCGCCAGGCGCGAGTTGGTAGGCGACCCGCAGCGTGCCACCATAGTGCGGCTGGTCGGCAGCGGCGCGGCCGTGGCGGGCGAGCAGCACTGTCGCTCCGGCGCCGAGCGTGGCACCCCTGAGAACCGTTCGCCGGCCGAGAGACGGGCTACGTGCCATCCGCGCTTCCTCCATGAACCGGGTGTGCCCAGACGACCAATATGTCGCGGGCCCCCGGCTTTGGCGTCAGCTTGGGCGCCCGCCGGCGCGGGCGTCAAGCGCGGCGTTTGTGGCTGTCAGTCGAGCAAATTGCCGCAGCTCAGCGGTTCGGCTGGTAGATCGCCGAATTGCCGCTGTGCTCCCGCACCTCGGCCGATTCCAGCCATACGCGGCCGCCGGTCTGTTCGCGGGCGAAGGCGTCGACATACTCGAACGCCAGCAATGCCATCGCCTCGCAGCCGGCCGCGTTCACGATCCGCAGGTCCATGAGGTCGCGTGCCGCCATATCTTGGAATGTCGCCAGCTCTGGGTCGTCCTCGGCCACCAGCACGGTGTGATCGAACATTGTGTGCAGCCATTCCCGCACCGGCTTCAGCCCGCCGAAATCGAGGCACCAATTGTGCTGATCGAGCTCGGTGGTCGCGAAGACGAAGCGGAAAGCGAGGGCGTAGCCGTGCAGCAGCCGGCAATGGGAGTGCACCGCGCGCCATTGGCGAAAACAACACGACAGGCCCTCACCGTGGTCATAGATCTTGGTCGATCGAAATACGCCGCTCATCGCGCCGTGATCTGGTACGGTTGCTCGGACCCGGTCGGGTGCGCGGGATACGGGGAAGTGCGGATTTTTTCGGCCGGGGCGGGATCAGTAGACACGTCTCGGTAAACGTCTGATGCCCGAATGATGGCGCTAACCCGCACCGGCAGAGTCCGTGCCATGCGTCGATTTTGTCCCATTCATCGCCAACCCATTCTACGCTTCAAGCATCCAGGCTCGAGGTTCAATTTGCAACTAAAAATTGTCATTGTCAGAAATGGCAGGTTTGCTAGATTGGCATTCTTCGACAGGTAACGTGACGACATTGTGAACGGTGTCAGGAATAATTGAAAAGAAGGCAGCAAACCGTATGAAAAGATTTATTCTCCGCCGCCGGTTTGTCGCATCGCTTGTGGCTGCGACGACTGGAATAGCCAACGCGCTGGGCACAGCCCGATCTGCCCATGCGGCCGCGCTGGCCAAGCCCCAGGGGAAGGTTGTTCTGAAAATGACCGGCCGTATCACGGAAACCAATGCCGAAGGGGCCGCCGAGTTCGATATCCCGATGCTCGAGGCGATCGGGATGAAGTCTTTCACCACCACGACCCCTTGGTACAGTGGTCCGGTGACGTTCGAGGGCGTGCCGATGGCCGCGTTGCTCGATCGTGTGGGTGCGACGGGAGAGACCGTGACTGCCCGCGCGTTGAATGACTACAGCACTGATATCCCTATCGAAGACTTCCGAAAGTACAATGTCATCCTTGCATTGAAGCGTGACGGTACTTACATGCCAGTGAAAGACAAGGGGCCACTATTTATCGTGTATCCTTACGATTCGGAGCCTGAATTAAAGCACCAACGCTACTACAGCCGCTCCGCATGGCAGGTGGCCACTCTTACAGTGAAATAGCTGAATGGCGGACGCACGACCAACGTCAACCTCTGAGAGTCCGTCCGGTAGGTTCATTTAGGATTACAAAGCCTTCTCAGCATCATGCGGATTGATGCCAATTTGAGGAACGCCGTCGCCATTCTGGTGAGGTTCTCGAAGTCCTTGGCCAATCGCCGGCACCGGTTTAGCCAGGCCAGTGT
>CAIWAJ010000390.1:0-2682 GCA_903910565.1 uncultured Rhodospirillales bacterium | reverse complement strand
TGTCGGCGTTGATCGGCGAGAAGGTGGGCGGGACGGTGGGGTATCGCACCCGGCTCGACAGCGCGGTTTCGGCGGCGACGCGGATCGAGGTGATCACCGAGGGGCTGCTGGTGCGGCGGCTGCAGTCCGATCCGGGGTTGGAGGGGGTGGCGCTGGTGATCCTCGATGAGGTGCATGAGCGGGCGCTGGAGGCCGATCTCGCCATGGCGTTCTGCCGGGATTTGCAGCGCACGCTGCGGCCGGAGCTGCGGCTGCTCGCAATGTCGGCCACCGCGGATGGCGCCAGGCTGTCACCGCTGCTGGAGGCGGAGGTGATCGAGAGCGACGGGCGGATGCACCCGGTGGAGGTCTCGCATGCCGGGCGGGATATCGCCGATGTCAGGGATTTGCCGGAGGCGATGGCGCGGGCCATTCGGGCCGCTTTGGCCGCGCATCGCGGCGATATCCTGGCGTTTCTGCCGGGCATGGGGGAAATCCGCCGCACCGAGCAGGCGTTGGCGGGGTGCGGGGCGCTGGTGCTGCCGCTGCATGGGGATTTGCCGATCGCGGAGCAGGATCGGGCCCTGCGCCCGGCCGATGGGCGGCGCGTGGTGCTGGCGACCTCGATCGCGGAGACCTCGCTGACCGTGCCGGGGGTGCGGATCGTGATCGACGGTGGTTATCGGCGGGCGCCGCGACTGGATGCCGCGACGGGGCTGACCCGGCTGGCGACGCTGCGGATCAGCCGGGCCGCCGCCGATCAGCGGGCCGGGCGCGCCGGACGCGAGGCGCCGGGGGTGGCGATACGGCTGTGGACCACGGCGCTGCATCGCGGGCTGCCCGCCTTCGATCGGCCGGAAATTCTGGAGGCCGAGCTCTCCGGCCTGTGCCTGGATTGCGCTTCCTGGGGGGAGGCGCCGGCCGATCTGCCCTTCCCCGACCCGCCGCCCCAGGGCGCGCTGGCCGCGGGCTCGGCTTTGCTGCGCGATCTTGGCGGGCTCGATGGGGAGGGGCGGATCACCGATCTCGGGCGCCGCATGGCGCGGCTCGGCGCGCATCCCCGTCTCGCCGCGATGATGCTGGCCGCCGAGAGCGAGGAGGAGGGGTCGCTGGCGTGCGATCTCGCGGCGATCCTGGAGGAGCGGGACCCGCTGCGGGCGGCGGATGCGCCGTGCGATATCGGCTTGCGGGTGCAGGCGCTGGCGGATGGCATGGGGGCGGATCGTGGCGCCGTCTCGCGCATTCGCCAGGCCGCCGGCCAGTATCGCCGCCGGCTCGGCGTGTCGGCGGGGAATGGCGATGCCGATGCCGGGCGGCTGCTGGCCTCGGGGTTTCCGGACCGGTTGGCACAGAGGCGCGGCGAGCCCGGGAGTTTCCGCCTCTCCGGCGGTGGGGGCGCACGGGTGCCGCTGGCCGACCCGCTGTCGCGCGCCAAGCTGCTGGTGGTGGCGGCGCTGGAGGTGAAGGCGGGGGCCCGCATTCGCCTCGCCGCACCGCTCGACCCCGGGAATCTGCCGGCGACGCTGGCGGCACGGGTGACCGAGGTGGTGGAGAGCGGGCTCGATCCGGTCACCGGCTCGGTGCTGGCCCGCCGCCGCCGCCGGCTTGGCGCGCTGATCCTGGAGGATCGCACCGAGGCGGCCGATCCCGCCGAGACTGCCGCGGCTTTGGCCGCCGCGCTCGATATGGCGCGGCTGCCGTGGACGGACGCCGCCCGGCAGTTCCAGGCCCGCGCCGTGCTGCTGCGCCGCTTCGACGACACGGTGCCCGATTTGGCCGATGCGGCGCTGGCCGCCGATCGCGCCTGGCTCGCCACCGCGCTGCATGGCGCCTCCCGCCTCGCCGAGGTGGAGAAGCTCGACCTCTACGCGGCGCTCAGGGCCATGCTCGCCTGGGAGCAAACCGCGCGGCTGGATCGTGATCTGCCGACCCATATCGAGCTGCCAGGCGGGCGGGCTTCGGTGGACTACACGCAGCCGATCCCGCTGGCGGAGGCCCGGGCGCAGCATTTCTACGGCCTCACCGCCACCCCGCGGATCGCCGGCGGGCGGGTGGAGCTGCGGCTCGCGCTGCTGTCGCCGGCCGGCCGCCCGGTGGCGATCACCGGCGATCTCGCGGGGTTCTGGGCCGGCGCCTGGGCGGACGTGCGCAAGGACATGCGGGGACGCTACCCCAAGCACCACTGGCCGGACGACCCGGCGACTGCCTCGCCGCACAAGCCGAGATGACGACAACTTCACCCGCCATCCAGCGTTCGGCGGGTTGCGCAATCTTGTTGCGCGGGGTGAGAAGGACCACCTACGCCGTCAATCAGACGCCCGACTCCACGGAGCAAGACCCATGACCACCCTGCTGACCCGCCGCTCCGCCGTTGCCGCCGCCCTGGCGTTCGCGCCTGCCCTGGCCTCCCCCGCCTGGGCGCGCACCGGACCCGAAAGCTTTGCCCCTCTGGTCAAGCGTGTGATGCCGACGGTGGTGAACATCGCGGTCACCGAGACCGTCTCGGGCAATGACGCCTTCGCCAGCCTGCCCGCCGAGTTGCAGCGCCAGTTCCGCGAACGTTTCCGCCAGCGCCGCCAGCAGGTGACCGGCGCCGGATCGGGCTTCATCATCGATGCCGCCGGCTACATCGTCACCAACAACCACGTGGTCGGCAACGCCGATTCCATCCTGGTCGTGCTGTCGGACGGCACCGAGCTGCCG
>CAIWAJ010000389.1:0-1706 GCA_903910565.1 uncultured Rhodospirillales bacterium | reverse complement strand
GCGTGACGGCATGAACCTGGTCGCCAAGGAATACGTCGCCGCCCAGAACCCGGCCGACCCCGGCGTACTCGTACTTTCCCGCTTCGCCGGCGCCGCCCGCCAGCTCGATGCCGCCCTGCTGGTGAACCCGCACGACACCGATGCCATGGCCGACGCGCTCGATCAAGCGCTGCGCATGGGCCTCGCCGAGCGGCAATCCCGCTGGCGCTCGCTGTGGGAGGCGATCGAGCACCGCTCGCCGGTGGTGTGGGGCCGCTCCTTCGTGGCCAGCCTGCTGCGTGCCACCGCCGCCACTGCCCGCATGCCGCGCCAGCCCGGCGCACCGGCTATCGCGACGGAGCGCCCCGCGGCGGCCGCCCCGGTTCGGCTGACCCGCGAGCCGGCCGAACTCACGGCAACAGGCGAGAAAATCCGCCTCAACTGAGCCTGGCTCCCGGTTGGGAGCCAGGCGTCAGCCTCATGCGTCGGCGCCGATCCGGACCAGCATCTTGCCGAAATTGCCGCCGCTCAGCACCATCTGCAGCGCCTGCGGGGCGTTCTCCAGGCCGTCGATCACGGTCTCGCGGTAGTGCAGGCTGCCCTCGCTCACCCAGGGGCTGGCAAGCGCCCTCCATTCCGCGAAGCGTTCCGGCTTGTCGGAGACGATCAGCCCCTCGATCCGCACACGCTTGCCGACGACGAAGCCGAGATTCGGCCCGGCCGGCATGGTGCTCTCATTGTACTGCGCAACCATCCCGCACATGATGACCCGGGCGAAGGGGTTCAGCAGGCCGAACACGGCGTTCTGCACATCGCCGCCGACATTCTCAAAATAGACGTCGATCCCGTTGGGGCAGGCATCGGCGAGGGCACGAGCGAGGTGCGGCACGCGGTGGTCAACGCAGTCATCGAAGCGCAGGGTTTCTTGCACCCACAGACACTTATCAGGCCCGCCTGCGATGCCGACCACACGGGCCCCTGCCCGCTTGGCGATCTGCCCGGCCACCGAGCCGACCGCACCGGAGGCGGCGGAAATCACCACCGTCTCCCCCGCCTTTACCTGGCCGATATCCTTCATGCCGGAATAGGCGGTCGTGCCGGGCATGCCGAGCACGCCGAGGAAGGCCTGCAAGGGCGCGTCGCGCGAGAGCTTGGTCAGGGTGTCCCCCGCGCTGATGCAGTGGCTCTGCCAGCCGCGCGAGCCGACCACCAGATCCCCCGGCGCGAAGCCGGGGTGGTGGGAGGCGATCACCTCGCCGGCGGTCTCGCCGGTCATCACCTCGCCGATCTGCACCGGTGCGGCATAGCTGGCCCGGTCGGCCAGTCGCCCGCGCATATAGGGGTCGATCGACAGAAAAATGGTGCGCGTCAGCACCTCGCCCGGGCCCGGTGTGGGCACCGGACCTTCGGTGATCTCGAAATCCTCGGGCAGCGGCTCGCCGGAGGGGCGACGGCGCAGCACCATCCGGCGATGCAGGGCGTTCATCAGGCGACGTCCGACTTGAGGACGAGGCGTCCGGTCACCTTGCCGTCGCGCAGGCGCATCAGCGCCGAGTCGGCGTCACGCTGCGGCACCGTCGTCACCGGCAGTGCCGGCAGCTCGCCGGATTGGGCGATGGCGACGAGCTCACGCAGCTCCTTCACGTTGCCGACATAGGAGCCCTGCACCGTCAGCGCGCGGATCGGCATCAGCGGCAGCGAAAGCATCAGCTCACCGCCGAACAGGC
>CAIWAJ010000388.1:0-1742 GCA_903910565.1 uncultured Rhodospirillales bacterium | reverse complement strand
GCATCGAACTTCTGCCGGGGATCGAGAAGCGGGCGGATGCGGTGGTGCGGGTTTACAAGTAGGAAGCAAGCGGTTCTTTTTTGGAAAAATGAACCAAAAAAATTTTGTTCGTTTCTCGCCATTGGCGTGCCTCTCCCGGATAGCCGGGAGCGGCACGAACCAACGCCCAACGCGCTGGGGCAGCCTCACCGCGCGGCGGTAGATCGGGGGGCTCCCCAAGCGCGACGACGACACCGCCATCCCCCCGAAACCCCAACTGACAAAAGTTTTTTGCTCCTTTTTTTCAAAAAAGGAGCGCTACCTTCCACTTGCCTTCCTCACCCACTATCACGCGCTCAAAGCCCCCACCAAAAGGCCCTCACCATGCCCCCAGCCTCCCCCAACGCCACCTACGCCGCTCATTGCGCCAAGGGCGAGCTGGCCTACCAGGTCGATACCACCACCGGCGCCGCCGTCTTCTACCCCCGCGTCATCGCCCCCGGCACCGGCGCCCCCCTGGAATGGCGGGTCTCCGCCGGCCTCGGCACCGTCTACGCCACCACCGTGGTGCACACCCGCGGCGAGCCGCCGCATAACGTGGCGCTGATCGACATGGATGAGGGGTTCCGCCTGATGAGCCGCGTCGAGGAGACGGACCCGATGGCGGTGCGCATCGGCATGCGCGTGCGCGTGCGCATGCACCCGGCGACGGAGGCGCAGCCCGCCTACCCCGTCTTCACCCCGGAGCAAGGCGCATGAGCGGCCTCACCCGCGGCAGCGTCGCCGTCGTCGGCGCCGCCGAGTCCGATCTCGGCCAGGTCGCCCCCGGCACCACCCCGGTCGACCTCATGGCCCAGGCGACCCGCCGTGCCCTCGATGACTGCGGCCTGAAACTGTCGGACATCGACGGCGTCTTCACCAACGCCTCGCAACTCCGCATGCCCACCCTCTCGCTGTGCGAATATCTCGGCCTCACGCCGCGCTACCAGGACGGCACCGGCATCGGCGGCTCCTCTTTCATGACCCACGTGCAGCACGCCATGCTCGCCATCGAGCATGGGCTCTGCGAGGTCGCGCTGATCGCCTATGGCAGCACCCAGCGCAGCGTCAGCCGCGCCGCCGCCAGCCCGCGCGAGTTCAACCCCTATGAGAGCCCCTACAAGCCCTTCCTCCCCGCCAGCGCCTACGCACTCGCCGCCTCGCGTCACATGCACCAGTTCGTCACCACCCGCGAACACCTCGCCGAAGTCGCCGTCGCCGCGCGGCAATGGGCGCTGCTGAACCCGGTGGCCTGGGAAAAGGAGCCGCTCACCATCGAGCAGGTGCTTGGCGCCCGCATGGTGAGCTACCCGCTGACGGTGCGCGATTGCTGCCTCGTCACCGATGGCGGCGGCGCCATCATCCTCGCCTCGGCCGCCCGCGCGCGCTCCCTGCGCCAGAAGCCGGCCTTCGTCCTCGGCGTCGGCGAGCATCTCTCCCACATGTCGATCTCCTCGATGCCCGACCTCACCGTCACCGGCGCCGCCCGCTCCGGCGCGCAGGCCTACGCCATGGCCGGCCTCACCGCGAAGGACGTCAACACCGCTCCGGTCTATGACGCCTTCACCATCAACCCGATCCTCTTCCTGGAAGACCTCGGCTTCTGCGCGAAAGGGGAGGGGGGAAGATTCATCGCCGGCGGCGCCATCGCCCCGGGCGGCCGCCTGCCCGTCAACACCTCCGGCGGCGGCCTCTCCTACTGCCACCCCGGCATGTACGGCCTG
>CAIWAJ010000387.1:0-2775 GCA_903910565.1 uncultured Rhodospirillales bacterium | reverse complement strand
TGGCGGGCAGGGGCTCTCGCACCTCATCGCGCTGGCCGCCTTCGAGCCGGTGAGCAGCGCCAATATGGGCTTCGGCCTGTGCCCGATGCTGACGCAGGACGCGATCGCGCTGCTGGAGGTGCACGGCACCGAGGACCAGAAGGCGCGGCTGATGACGCCGATGATCCGCGGCGACTGGACCGGCACGATGTGCCTCACCGAGCCGCAATCGGGCTCCGATCTCTCGGGCGTCCGCACCCGCGCCGAACCGGGCGGCAGCGGATATCGCATCACCGGCACCAAGATCTTCATCACCTGGGGCGAGCACGGGATGACCGACAACATCCTGCACATGGTGCTTGCACGGCTGCCTGACGCGCCCGCGGGCAGCGCCGGTATCTCGCTGTTCGCGGTGCCCCGCGTGCTGCCGGATGGTAGCCGCAACGCGCTCTCCTGCGCCTCGATCGAGCACAAGCTCGGCATCCACGCGAGCCCCACCTGTGTGATGCAGTTCGAGGGCGCGCTGGGCGAAATGGTGGGCAAGCCGCATCGCGGGCTGCCCGCGATGTTCGCCATGATGAACGCCGCTCGGCTTGGTGTGGCCATGCAGGGGGTCGCCTCGGCCGAGCGGGCCTTTCGCCGCGCCGCCGATTTCGCCACCATCCGCGAGCAGGGCGGCGGGCCGATCGCCATTCATCCGGACGTCCGGCGCATGCTGTGGACGATGCGGGCGCTGGCGCTCGGTGGCCGCCTGCTGACGCTGCATGCGGCGCTGGAGCCGGAGAGCCCGCGCGGGCAGTTGCTGATCCCCGTTGCCAAGGCCTGGGCGACCGATGCCGGCGTTGAGGCCGCGTCGATGGGCGTGCAGGTGCATGGCGGCATGGGGTTCGTGGAGGAGACCGGGGCGGCGCAGCATCTGCGCGATGCCCGCATCCTGCCGATCTACGAGGGCACCAACGGCATCCAGGCGCTCACCTTGCTGCGCCGCGGCCTGCTGCGCGACCAGGGGGCGGCGGTGAACGAGCTGCTGGCCGAGATTGCCGCCGCCGATTTCGCCTCACCCGACCTGCTGCATGCCGCCACCAAGGCGCGCGAGGCGAGCGACTGGATGCGCCAGGCCGAGCCGCGCGCGGCGGAGGCGGGGGCTTCGGCGTTTCTCCAGGTGCTTGGCACCGTGACCGCCGGGTGGCTTTGCGCCAAGGTGGCGGCGCGGGCCGATGCGCCGCCTTCCGCGCGCGCGGCGGCCGAGGTGTATCTCGACCAGATTCTGCCGCGCGTCTATGCGGCTGCCGCCACATTGAGGTCGCCGGCGCGGGCTATCGTCGACGACCGCCTGATCGCTTGAATGGGAGACCAGACCATGCGCCGCCTCGCCCCCGCCTTTTTGCTGGCCGCCCTGCTGCTCGCGGGCTGCCAGACCGTTCAGGAGAACACCGGTGCCTGCCAGCGCCCGCCGCCGTCGCCCGAGGAGGCCATCCCCAAGGCGCCGGTCGCCGAATACGTGCAGATCTACCAGCCCGGCCATTGGGACTGGGATGGCCGCAACTACTCCTGGATGGCCGGCCGCTGGATCAAGCGGACGAGTGAAAGCGGCCAGTGGCTCGGCGGCTATTGGGACCGCCCAGTCGCCCCTGGCCCCTGCGTGTGGGTGCCGGCGCATTGGGTGTGAGCACCGTCACCGCCGTGCATCGGGATCGCGGGCATCATTTCAGCAAGCGGCCGGCGATGTTCATCCGGCTGCTCGCGGGGCTCGGGGTGGAGGGGGACGCGCATGCCGGCGCGACCGTGAAGCACCGCTCGCGCGTGGCGAAGGACCCGACGCAGCCGAATCTGCGCCAGGTGCACCTGATCCACGGCGAACTCCTCGCGGAGCTCGATGCGGCCGGGTTCGACGTGGCGCCGGGGGCGATGGGGGAGAATATCACCACCGCCGGCATCGACCTGCTCGGCCTGCCGCAGGGTGCGGTGCTGGCGATCGGGGTCACGGCGCGGATCGAGATCACCGGGCTGCGCAACCCCTGCGTGCAGATCGACCGGTTCAGGCCGGGGCTGATGCAGGCCGTGCTGGGGCGGGACGCGGCGGGCGGGCTGGTGCGCAAATCCGGGGTGATGGCGATCGTGCTGGCGGGCGGCGAGGTGCATCCGGGGGATGCGATCGCCGTGCACCTGCCGGAGATGCCGCACCGGGCGTTGCAGGTGGTTTGAGAAGAAATTTAGCAAAGGGCAGGAAACATGGGGCAGCTCGACGGCAAAATAGCGATCATCACCGGCGCCACCAGCGGCATCGGCGAGCGCACGGCGGAGGTTTTCATTGAGGAAGGCGCCACCGTGGTGCTGGCCGGCCGCCGCGCTGAACTCGGCCAGGCCATCGCCGCCCGGCTCGGCCAGAACGCGAGCTTCGTGCAGGCGGATGTGGCGGTGGAAGCCGATGTGCAGGCGCTGATCGCCGGCACCGCCGCGCGCTTCGGGCGGATCGACGTGCTGTTCAACAACGCCGGCCATGGCCTGCCGCCCTTCCGCATCGCCGAGACCGACATGGCGGAGTGGGACAAGATGATGACCGTGCACGTCCGCGCCATCGTGCTCGGCATGAAGCATGTGGCGCCGATCATGCAGGCGCAGCGCTCGGGCAGCATCATTACGACAGCCTCGGTCGCTGGTTATCGCGCCGGTGGCTCCTCGCACGCCTATTCCACCGCCAAGGCCGCCGTGCTGCACCTCACCCGCAGCGTCGCCGCCGAATTGGGCGAGGACGGGGTGCGGGTGAACTCGATTTCGCCGGGCGCAATCGTCACC
>CAIWAJ010000386.1:0-1541 GCA_903910565.1 uncultured Rhodospirillales bacterium | reverse complement strand
TCCGTCATCAAGGCCTTCACCTATCAGGGCCATATCTGGGTGATCCCGGCCGATATCAACGTGATGCTGATGTTCTACCGCGGCGATGTCCTCAAGGCCGCCGGCAAGGAGGTTCCGAAGACCATCCCGGAATACCAGGCGCTCGCCAAGGCCCTGCACAGCCCCGCCCGCGCCGGCACCATCGATTGCTTGAAGCCGGTCGACGCCACGATGAACGAGGCGCACTGGTACATGAACACCATCGGCAAGGGCTGGTTCGACGAGAAGTGGAAGCCGATCTTCAACCAGGCCCCCGGCGTCGCCGCCATCACCGCGCTGAAAGAGACCACGAAATACGCCCAGCGCGGTTTCACCTCGGCCGCCAATGACGAATGCTCGATCGCGCTCCAGCAGGATGCCGCTGCGATGGGCCTGCAATGGGCCACCCGCGCCGGCTCGATGGATGATCCCAAGCAGTCCCGCGTGGTGGGCAAGATGGAGTGGGCGGCGCCGCCGCAGGGCCATGGCCGCTTCAGCGCCGATGGCTACACCATCTCGGCCTACTCCAAGCAGGACCCGGACCTGCTGTTCCGCATCATCGCCACCGCCACCAACGAGGCGACGCAGCGCGAGGGCGCCAAGCTCACCGTGCCGCCGCGCATGGCCGTGCTGAACGACCCCGCCTTGCAGAAGGACATCCGCTTCTACCCCGCCGCCGCCGAGGCGGTGAAATCCGCGCTGCCCTTCCCGCCGCTGCCCGAATTCTACGCCGTCGGCGAGTTCATCGCCCGCCGCGTCGTGCAGGCCGTCACCGGCGAAATGGAAATCAAGGCCGCGCTCGACGCCGCCGCCGGCGAAACCGAAACCTTCCTCAAAAGCCGGGGCTATTCCCTTTAATGCCAACCAATGAAACCACTGCCGGATCGGGAGGGAAGCAAGCGCTTCTTTTTTGAAAAAAAGAAGCAAAAAACTTTTACCCAATTGCCTGTACCGCTCACCAGCTTCCGGGGAGCTAAGCCAACGGCAACGAAGTCGGGAAAAGTTTTTTTGGTTCTTTTTGTTCACAAAAAGAACACCTTACTTCCTATAGTCGGCTAAAATGCGCCTGATCACTGCTGCTTGGTAAAAGGCACCGCCATGAACGTCCAGACCCGACCGCAGGACACGCTCTCCGCCCGCTCGACAATGGCGATCGCGGATTGCGACATCCATCCCGTCCTGCCGTCGGTGACGGCGCTCTACCCCTACATGACGCAGCAATGGCGGCATTATCTGGAGACCTATGGCACCAGCCTGCGCCAGGGCCATCAGGCCGGCGTGAACCCCTATCCCAAGGCGCAGCCTAACGCGGCGCGGCGGGATTCCTGGCCGCCCAACGGCGGCGCCCCGGGTACCGATCTCGACTTCATCCGCGCCCAGCACCTCGATGCCCACAACATCGTGCTTGGCATCTGCAACCCGCTCACCCCCTCCGGCCAGGGGCTGCTCAACCCCGGCCTGTCGGCGGCGATGTGCCACGCCAACAACGAGTGGCAATGGCACTCCCTCGTCACCCCCGAGCC
>CAIWAJ010000385.1:0-1746 GCA_903910565.1 uncultured Rhodospirillales bacterium | reverse complement strand
CCGCAGAGACCCGACATCAGCTTCACCCGTTGGGTGTTCCATCCTCGCGATTCCAATCCCGGCGTAACCCTCTGATATTCATGACTGATTCGGCGCGGGGGTACAAGAAAAAACGATGTCATCCGGGAAATCCGGGTTAAAGCGCGGCGCGTACTGAGTGCACGAAATCGGCCACCGCGCCGCGGCGCGCGGCTTCCTCGGCCTCGCTGGCGTGGGGCGGCTGCGGGAAGGCGCCGAGGGTGATGACGGCAAGGCGTTCGGCGCGGACGATATCGATGCGCTGGCCGGCGAAGCCGAGGGCGGACATGAGGCCGTCGCCGAGCCACCAGGAATAGCCGTAGCCGGTGATGCCCGGCGCGCGCGGATTGTCGGCGGCGGGGAAGGCGGGCGTGGTGGCTTCATCGAGGAAGCCGGCTGGGAGGGTGCGGTTGCCGGCGATGACGCCGTCATCGAGGACGAATTGGGCGATCTTGCCGAAATCGCGCAGCGTCATGCCGGCTCGGCTTCCGGCGATCTCCTGGCCGTTCTCGGATTCCAGCGAATAGAAGCCGTCGCACTCCATCCCCATCGGCTGCCAGATGCGCGCGGCCATGTAGTCGGCGAGCGGCATGCCAACGGCGGCGCGCAGCGCGGAGCCGAGGAGGAAGGTGTCCCCGGAATTGTAGAGGAAGCTGGTGCCGGGTTGGTGGGCGCGCCTCAGGCTTGCCATCAGGGCCAGCACCCCGCCGGGGCGGCGCTGGGCGAAGGCGCGGCTATACTGGTTCACGTGGGATGCGGGGTCCGAATAGACCTCCTGCCACGCGGTGCCGGAGGACATGGTCAGCAAGTGCCGCAGGCTCACGCCGTCATAGGCGGTGCCGGCGAGGCTCGGGATATAGGCGGCCACGTTGTCATCGAGCGAGGCAATGGCGCCGTCCCGCAGGGCGCAGCCGATCAAGAGCGCCGTCATCGACTTGATGGTCGACATCGTCGACCAGCGGTCGTGCGGGCGGAGGCCGAGGCCGTAGCGTTCCAGGCGGATGGTGCCGTCCTTGATCACCAGCACGCCGGAGAGGAAGTTGCGCTCCATGAGGGCATCGACGTCGAGCGCAAGTTCCGGTCCGTAGGCCCAGGGGCGCGGCGTGCCGGCCGGGATGGGGCGGGTGGCGAAGAGGCGATCGACGATGCGGTAGCCCCAGGGCTGAATGCTCGGGGGCCAGAGCAGGAAGTCGCCGGCAGTGGGGAGGTGGTCGCGGGGCTCCGCGTTGGCCGTCACAGTGGCCGCGTCCCGCACCACTCCGCAATGAACGCCGCGATCGCCAGCGTGTTCTTCTTCAGGCTCGGCAAATGCGCTGCCTCGTCATAGGCATGCGCGCCCTTGCCGGTCGGGCCGTAGCAGATGCCGGGAATGCCGTAATAGAGCCCGTACATCCGGCTATCCGCCACGCCAGTGCTGCTGTGCTCCTTCAGCGGCTCGCCATAGACCTGCTGATGGGTCTGGCGCAGCACCGCCTCGGCGTCGCTGCCGGGTTCCAGGATGTAGCCGTCGGCCTGGAAGCCGTTCCAGATCACCTCGGGCGGGCTATTGGCCATGAAGGGGTCGTTCTTGGCGGAATTCGCCACCGTGTCGAGAATCTGCTGGCGGGCGGTGGCGAGATCGGTGCCCGGCAGCAGGCCGATGCGGCAAGCCACCTCGCACCAGGCCGGCGTCGAGCTGCCCCAGTCGCCGCCGCGGATCACGCCGGGGTTGAAGTTCACGGGGTGGTT
>CAIWAJ010000384.1:0-1935 GCA_903910565.1 uncultured Rhodospirillales bacterium | reverse complement strand
GGATAAAAGTTTTTTGCTTCTTTTTTTCAAAAAAGAAGCGCTTCCTTCCTTCCCCGCTCATGAAATCAAGTTCGTATAGCCATTGGTGATCGGATACCGCCGATCCCGCCCAAAGGCGCGTGTGCCGATCTTCACCCCCGGCGGCGCCTGGCGCCGCTTGTATTCGGCGCGATCCAACATTCGCCATACCCGCAGGATCGTGGCGCGCTCATACCCCCTGGCGACCAGCGCATCGACCGACAACTCGCCCTCCACGAGCCCTTCGAGGATGGCGTCCAGCTCCTCATAGGGGGGCAGCGTGTCCTGGTCGGTCTGGTTGGGCTTCAACTCGGCCGAGGGCGGCTTGGTGATGATGCGCTCCGGGATCACCCGGCCGACCGGGCCGAGCGCGCCGTTGAAATGATGCGTGTTGCGCCAGTGGCACAGCGCGAAGACCGTCATCTTGTAGACGTCCTTCAGCACCGAATAGCCGCCGCACATGTCGCCATAGAGCGTGGCGTAACCCACCGACATTTCGGATTTGTTGCCGGTGGTCAGCACCATGTGGCCGAGCTTGTTGGAGATCGCCATCAGTATCAGCCCGCGCGCCCGGGACTGGATGTTCTCCTCGGTGATATCGGCCTGGCGCCCCGCGAAAATCGGCGCCAACACCGAGCCGAAGGCCTCCATCGCCGGCGCGATCGGCACCGTCTCGCATGAAATCCCCAGCAGATCGGCGCATTGCGCGGCGTCGTCGAGGCTTTCCTGTGAGGTATAGGGGCTCGGCATCATGAAGGTGCGCACCTTGTCCGCCCCCAGCGCATCCACCGCCACGGCGGCGGAAATCGCGCTGTCGATGCCGCCGGAGAGGCCGAGGATGACGCCGGGGAAGCGGTTCTTGCGCACGTAATCGCCGAGGCCCAGCACCATCGAGCGGTAGATCGCCTCAAGGCGCTCGGGCTCGGGCGCCAGCGGCTGCGGCGCGCAGACCATGGTATCGCCCTCCCGCGTCCAGGTGGTCAGCGCCACCTGCTCCTCGAAGAACGGCATTTGCAGCGCCAGCGCCCGATCGGCGTTCAGCGCGAAGCTTGCACCCTCGAACACCAGCTCATCCTGGCCGCAGACCTGGCCGCAGAAGATGAACGGCAGCCCGGTTTCCACCACGCGGGTGACGGCGAGCTGGATGCGGGTGGATTGCTTGCCGGCCTCGAAAGGCGAGCCGTTGATGGAGAGCAGCAGCTCGGCCCCGCTCTCGGCCAGCGTCTCGGCGACGGCGGGGAACCACCAGTCCTCGCACACCATCACGCCAAGCCGGAACCCGCGGAAATTCACCGGCCCCGGCGGCGGCCCGGCATCGAACACGCGCTTCTCGTCGAACACGCCGTAATTGGGCAGCTCATGCTTGGCCCGGCGGGTGAGGATCTTGCCGGCATCCAGCACGTAGGCGGCGTTGTAGAGCTTGTCGCCATCCAACCACGGCCCCCCGATCACCACCCCCGGCCCGCCATCCGCGGTATCGGCGGCGAGCTCGGCCAGCGCCGCCTCGCAGGCGGCGACGAAGGCCGGTTTGCGGATCAAATCCTCCGTCGGATAGCCGGCGATGAACATCTCCGGCGCCACCACCAGGTCCGCCCCCAAGGCGGCAGCCTCGGCGCGGGCGGCGCGGATGCGCGCGAGATTGGCGACGACCTGCCCGACATGCGGGTTGATCTGGGCGAGGGCGATTTTGAGCGTGTCGGACATGGTTTCCAGGCTATGCGAGGGGGGCGAGGAGTTCAACGCGGGACGGAAGGCAAGGAAGCACTCCTTTTTTGAAAAAAAGGAGCAAAAAACTTTTGCCCTCTTTGGTTTGTACCGCTCCCCATGATCCGCGGGGAGTACGCCAACGGCATGGATGGACCGAAAAGTTTTTTTGGTTCTTTTTGTTCACAAAAAGAACACCCGTCCCTTAATCCT
>CAIWAJ010000383.1:0-2242 GCA_903910565.1 uncultured Rhodospirillales bacterium | reverse complement strand
ATCCCGATCTGCATCTGCTGGTGGATGGCGTGCGGGTCGATCCGGTGCGGGTCAGCGGCGACAGTCATGTGTTCGCTTTGGCGGGGCGGCCGGAGACGGTGCGGATTGCCTCCCGCGCCGGGGTGCCGCAGGAGTTGGGGTTGGCGCGCGATGCAAGATGTTTGGGTGTGGCGCTGTCGGGGGTCGCGGTTTTGCGCGGGGCGCATCATGCGGTGGTGGGGGCCGAGGATTTGGCGGGTGCGGAGGGGTTCCACGCGTTCGAGCCGGATTTGGAGCATGTTTGGACGGATGGGGACGCGGTCGTGCCGAGCGCGCTGTTCGGCGGGGGCGCGGGCGCGGCGGATGTTGTGCTGACTGTGGTGGCTCGGGCGCGGTATCCGGAGGATGGGGCGGTTCGGCGGGTGGCTTGAGGGGGACGTCGGTGCGGTTTTGACGACCGCTGTTTCGCGCGGAGTTCACCGAGGACGATAAAGCCGCGGAGGGCGGGGAGGTTGGATGCCGCGACAGGCACCAGCACCGCGATGCGGACGATTTTTCTTGACATGGCAATTTTCTTTGTTCATGATACGTTCGTGTCCGACGCGCTCACCATCGACCGGCCGAAGCAGGCAGATCCCTCACCGGATCGGGCGAACGACGCCAGCGGTTCGGGTCGGGTTCTGCGGCTTGTCCAGGCGCTGATCGTTTACGGGCAACAATTGCTGGACGCGCTGCGCCAGCCCAATCCGGACCCGCGATGCGCGCTGGGCTTCGGACCGATCACCCTGGCCTCGATCGGTGCTCGTGTTCTGCGCGGGCTGCAAATCGCCGCGGCGCTGGAGGAACGGCTGCTGCAACCCGAGCGGAAACGGGACGCGGCGGCGGATGCGCCGGTCGTGCGCGCACGGAATCCTCGGGAAGCGGGGTGCCGCGCAACCCGGCAGCGCGATGACGACCGCATGCCGACGACGGAGGAAATCGCAGCCATGCTCCGCCACCGGCCGGTTGGAGCGGTACTCGCGGATATCTGCCGCGATCTGGGGATCGGACTGGATTGCCCGCTGTGGCGGGAATTGAGCGATACGATCCTGGAAATGGACGGCAACCTCCCGAAGCTGCTGATGGAGACGATCGAGCGCCATTCGTCCGATAAATACCGGGAGCTTTATCCCGGCAAGACGTTGCCGCTGCACCTCTTGTCGCCCTCGTTCGCACGTGTGGCGACCGGGCCGCCGGGCTTACGGCCGGCGCTTTAGGTTTTCGGATGCGCGAACGGGGCCGGACGGCGGCTGGCCCCGCCGTTCCGATTCCGGGTGGCTGTCAACGCCATCCCCATCCTGTTAGCTTGGTGCCGATCCACCAACCCAACGGAGACCCACCATGCGCCTAGGCGTGATGCTGCCCCTGCACGATATCGGCGGCGACCCGGAAGTCATGCGCGATTTCGTCCATAAGACCGAGGCGCAGGGCTACACCAACCTCGGCCTCGCCGATCATGTGCTGGGCGTAAACGTCGCCTCGCGGCCGGATTGGGGGGATCGCAACACGTCGGCCGATCTGTTCCACGATCCGTTCGTGTGCTTCGCCTACCTCGCCGGCATTGCTCGGCCGACCACCGAATTCTCCACCCAGGTGCTGATCCTGGCGCAGCGGCAGGCGGTGCTGGTGGCGAAGCAGGCGGCCAGCCTGGACGTGATCACTGGCGGGCGGTTCCGTCTGGGCGTCGGCGTGGGCTGGAACCCGGTGGAATTCACCGGCTTGAACGAGAATTTCTCCAACCGCGGGCGCCGTTCGGCCGAACAGGTCGTGGTGATGCAGAAGCTCTGGGCCGAGGATCACGTCACCTACGAAGGCCGGTGGCACAAGATCGAGGACGCCGGCATCAACCCGCGCCCCAAGTCGGGCCGGGTGCCGGTGTGGTTCGGTGGGCATGTGCCGCAGACGCTGGAGCGCATCGCCACCATCGGCGACGGCTGGATCATGAACGCCTACCCGCCCGGCGACGCCGCCTTGGCCGAGTTCGCGAAGCTGCGGGACCTCGCCAGGCAGGCCGGGCGCGCACCGGACGCCATCGGCATCGAGGTCTGGACCTCCGCCGGCGCCGGCACCCCGGCCGAGTGGAAGGAGAGGCGAAGTTCTGGAAGGCGGCGGGGGCAACGCACTTGACCCTGACCAATACCTTCCAGCGCCGCCACCATCGCCGCATCGCCGGCAAGACGGTCGAAGCCCACCTCGCGGCGCAACAAGCGTACGCCGACGCGGT
>CAIWAJ010000382.1:0-2364 GCA_903910565.1 uncultured Rhodospirillales bacterium | reverse complement strand
TTGGAATAATGACGGGCGCCGGGGGAGCGGCGGCGAGGCGGTGCATGAGGGCGGCGAAGTCCTGGCCCATGCGGTGCATCTGCGCCCAGAAGGCGCGGCCGCCGGGGAGGAAGCGCCAGTACCTGGAAGGGCCGGCGATGGCGGCGATGAGCGCGCACACGGCTTCCGCCAGACGGACCGCGGGATGCGGTTCGCCGGGGGGTAGTTCGGGGGATGTGGGCGCGGTGTTCATGACGACGATATTAGAATAACAAACTTTTAAGGTCAAGGAGAATTTTCAATTTGGCGTAAAATTTCTTAGGCCGCGAAAATGCGGATGGAAGCGCCCTCTTTTCCCAAAAAGGAGCGTTTCCGTCCGTGCCTTCTACTCCGCCGCCATCGGCCTGATGGCGAGCCGCCGCAGCGCACGGTCGATCCACTGCGCCGTCAGCTTCTCCTGCAAGCCGTTCTGCCGCAGCCGCTCATTGAGGCCGGGGAAATCGACGTGGTCGAGCGCCTGGTCCTGGTTGAAGCAGGAGAACACCACGCTGCGCTCGCCGCTGACGGGATCGATATGCGGTTGCAGGCACTGGGCGCAGACTTCCTTCATCATGCATTGCATCGGCGAATTGATGGAGCCGATGGCGGTGTGGCCCGGCTTCACGTAGGGCGCCAGCACCCCATGCCGGGCGGCGCCGACGGCGGCCATCATGCGGTCCGAGCCGATGACGATGATGTGCTCGACCTGCTGGAGCGGAATCGCCGGCGTGCCGAGCCGGCCGGCGGCATAGGCGGCGATCGCCTGCACGATGTTGCCGGTGAAGCTGCGGTCCTGCGGGCGGCCGGGGGTGAAGCTCGGCGCCTCGTCGCAGCACCATACGATGGTATCGGCCGCCGCCTCGATGTTCTCCACGTGGTAGCGGTCGGCGAGCGATTTGTAGCCGGCGAAATACAGCACCCGCGTGCCGGCCGCGCGCAGCGCGGCGCCGATGCTGAACAGCACGGCGTTGCCAAGCCCGCCGCCGACCAGGGCGACGGTGGAATTGGCGTGGATTTCGGTGGGCGCCCCGGTGGGGCCCATCAGGATCACCGGCTCGCCGGGCTTCAGATGGGCGCAGAGATCGGAGCTGCCGCCCATCTCCAGCGCGATCACCGCGACCAGGCCGCGCTCGACATCGGTCCAGGCCCCGGTCATCGCGAGGCCCTCCATGGCCAGCACGGTGCGGCCGCCCGCTCCTTCAAAATCGGTCTCGTCGAGATGCGGCGCGTTCAGCTCGTAATTTTGCAGGCGGAAGAACTGCCCGGGGCGAAAGGCGCGCGCGGCGGCCGGGGCGTGCAGCACCACCTCGACGATGGTGGGCGTCAGCCGGTGCACTGCGTGGACCCGCACCTGGAAGGCGTCGCGGCAGGCGGCGATCAGCGCGGGGCCGGTGATATCGGTCGCCGGGCGGGTGGCGAGGATGGCGGAGACCACGGGATAGCCGCGCTTGGCGCCTCCCATCGCCTTGACCACGTTGCCGAAGAACGAGGGATGCAGATCACCGAAGAAGCTGATGAAGCGGCCATCCGCGGCGCGGTGCATCAGCACGTCGGCGCGATCGGGCTTGCTCATGTTGCGCTGGGGCGAAATCGCGGCGCCCTCCGCGTCGATCGCCTGGAAGTAGCGGCCATCGAGGGCGATGCGGTCATCCTCGCGGGCGAGCACGGTGTTGGGCTGGGTGCCGGCGGCAACCAGGATGGCTCGTGCGGGCAGCACGGCTTCGCTGCCATCCGGCCGCTTCACCCTGAGCGCGGCGGCATGGCCGTGCCGGTCGGTCTCCACCGCCAGCGGGGTCAGCCCCTCGGCGAAGCGCACCCCCTCTTCCATCGCCTTCGCCACTTCCTCGTGGTTCAGCGTGTAGGACGGCGCATCGAGCAGGCGGCGGCGATAGGCCAGCGTGGCACCGCCCCAGGACTCCAGCAGCGGCGCGAAATGCGGCGCCCGGCCCGCGCGCGCGGCGGCGGCCCGCTCGGCCGCGACGGCTGAGGCATGGGCGAGGAATTCGGCGGCGATCTCCGCCTCCTCGTCATTCCAGCGCGCTTGCACCGCCGCCTCGCCGCGCTCGGCCACCAGCGTCGCATGGCGATGGGCGAATTTTTCGACCTGGCGAATGTAGTAGGCGAGGCTCTCGGTCGCGGTATCGATCGCGGTCAGCCCGCCGCCGATCACCACGATGGGCATGCGGATTTGCAGATTGGCGATGGAAGACGTTTTCGCCGCCCCGGTCAGCTGCAATCCCATCAGGAAGTCGCTGGCCTGGCGCACCCCGCGGGCGAGGTTGTTGGGCATGTCGATCACCGTCGGCTTGCCGGCGCCCATGCACAGCGCGACGTGGTCAAACCCCA
>CAIWAJ010000381.1:0-4288 GCA_903910565.1 uncultured Rhodospirillales bacterium | reverse complement strand
TGCAGTTCGTCTTCCAGGACCCTTTCGCCTCGCTCGATCCGCGCCTGACCATCGGCTTCTCCATCGCCGAGCCGATCCATACCCACAAGCTCGCCACCGGCCCCGCGGTGCGTGCCCGGGTGCAGGCGCTGCTCCGCCAGGTCGGCCTGCTGCCGGAGCACGCCAACCGCTATCCGCATGAAATGTCGGGCGGCCAGCGCCAACGAGTCTGCATCGCCCGCGCCTTGGCCTCCGAGCCCAGCCTCATCATCGCCGACGAGGCGGTGGCGGCGCTCGATGTCTCGATCCGCGCCCAGGTGGTGAACCTGCTGATGGACCTCCAGGCCCGGCTCGGGCTGGCCTATCTCTTCATCAGCCATGATATGGCGGTGGTCGAGCGGGTCAGCCATCGGGTGGCGGTGATGTATCTTGGCCAGATCGTAGAGATCGGCCCGCGTCAGGCCGTGTTCGGCGACCCGCAGCACCCCTATACCCGCCGCCTGCTCGCCGCCGTGCCGGTGCCCGATCCCGCCCGGCGCAATAGGCATGACGGGCTCGATGACAGCGAGGTGCCGAGCCCGCTGCGCCGGCCGGATGACATCCCCGTCGTCGCCGCGCTGGTCGAGGTCGGCCCCGGCCATTTCGTCGCCCGCCATCAGGTCGGCGGGATGTATTGACGCGCCGGTTGCCCGCCCCTGCATTTTCGCCCATCGTCTACAAAACAAGCAAACAAGGAGAGAGCACCATGCCCCGCCTGTTGCCCCGCATGCTACCGGGACTACTGACCGCCGCCGCGATGTTCGCCGCCACTCCGTTCATCGCCACGCCGGCCCGCGCCGCGGGCGATCTGGTGGTCGCGGTGTCGGACAACCTGACCGGGCTCGATCCGCATGACCTCAACGACAACATCTCCCAGGCCGTCGCGCGGCTGACGCATGAGGGGCTGTTCAAGCTCGATCGCGACATGAAGCTCGTCCAGGGCCTCGCCGAGAGCTACACGGCGAACGCCACCGCCACCGAATTCGTCTTCAAGCTGCGCCAGGGCGTGTCCTTCCCCGACGGTACGCCGTTCAACGCCTCGGTGGTGAAGTTCAGCTTCGATCGCGGCGGCAATCCCGCCAACAACCTCAAGCGGCAGTCGATCTACGTGATGATCGACCATACCGACATCGTCGACGACTACACGGTGAAGGTGACGCTGAAATACCCCTTCGGCGCCTTCCCCAACAACCTCGCCCATCCCGGCGCGTTGATCGTCAACCCGACGCTGGTCAACAAGTTCGGCAAGGAATTCACCCGCAACGCCACCGGCACCGGCCCCTATGAGCTGATCTCCTGGGGCGCGGACACGGTTAAGCTGAAGAAGAACGCCAAGTATCGCGTCGCCGGCCTGCCAAAGATCGACACGCTCACCTACAAGTCGGTCCCGGAGAACGGCAGCCGCTTGGCCATGCTGCAAACCGGCGAGGCGCAGTTCATCACCCCGGTGCCGCCCGAGATGATCAAGCTGGTGGAGAAGAACCCCGATCTGGTGGTGTTCGACAAGCCGTCGCTGCTCAGCCTGTTCGCGACCATGCACAACCAGAAGAAGCCGTTCAACGACGTCCGGGTGCGCACGGCGCTGAACCTGGCGATCGACAAGAAGGCCTATGCCAAGGTGGTGTGGTCCGGCTATGCGGATGAGCTCGACAGCCCGATGGCGCCCGGCCTGCAATTCTACGCCAAGCAGGCGCCCTTCCCCTATGACCCCGCCAAGGCCAAGGCCCTGCTCGCCGAGGCCGGCTATCCCAACGGGTTCGAGGTCACGATTTCCGGCGGGCCGAGCACCATCGCCCGGCGCGGCATGGAGTTCGTGCAGCAGCAGCTTGCCAATGTCGGCGTCAAAGTCACGGTCGAAGCGCTTGAGGCCGGCGTGCTGACCGCCAAGCTCTACACGAACCCCGCCCCCGAGACGGCGACCATCCAGATGCTGCTGACCGGCTGGTCCTCCTCCACGGGTGATGCCGACTGGGGCATCCGTCCCTTCCTGTGGGGCAAGGGCTTCCCGCCGGTGCTGAACAACTTCGCCTACTACAAGAGCCAGATCGTCGATGACGCGATCGAAGCCGGGCTCAGCACCGTCGATCCCGCCAAGCGCGCCGCCGCCTACGCCACCGCCCAGGCCCAGGCCTGGAAGGATGCGCCGCTGCTCTTCCTCGGCATGTCGCACAACCTCGCGGCCTATTCGAAGAAGCTGAAGGGCGCCTCCATGCGCGGCGATCAGCAGTTCCAGCTGGACGACGACGCGAGCCTCGACTGAGCGGGGCCATTTCTGGCCGATGCTTGAATACCTGATCCGGCGGCTGGCAGGCACCATTCCGGTCCTGCTGGCCGTCAGCGTCTTCACCTTCGCCTTCGTGCACCTGCTGCCCGGCGACCCCGCCCGCATGGTCGCGGGGCCCGAGGCGTCGCTCGAACAGGTCAACCGCGTGCGCACCGAGCTGTGGCTCGACCGGCCGATCTGGGAGCAATACATCCGCTACCTCGACCAGATGGCGCATTTCGAACTCGGCCGCTCCATCAAGACGCACGAGCCGGTCTCCAAGTTGATCGGCGAGCGCTTCATGCCGACGTTGTGGCTGACAGTGTGGTCGATGGTCTGGGCGGTGATCGCCGGCGTCGGCCTCGGCGTGCTGTGCGGCGTGCGCCGCGGCGGCTGGGCGGATCGCACGGCGATGGTGGCAGCTATTTCCGGCATTTCCTTCCCGAGCTTCTGGCTCGGGCTCATGCTGATCGACCTGTTCTCCGTCCATCTGCGCTGGCTGCCGACCGGCGGCTACGGCACTTGGCAGCATTTCGTGATGCCCGCCTTCACGCTGGGCAGCGCGGTGGCCGCGGTGATGGCCCGCTTCACCCGATCCGCCTTCATCGAGGTGGCGGCCGAGGACTATGTCCGCACCGCCCGTTCCAAGGGCGTGCCGGAGCGGGGCGTCATCTGGACGCATACGCTGCGCAACGCGCTGATCCCGGTGATCACGCTCACCGGCCTGCAATTCGGCTTCCTGCTCGGCGGCGCCATCGTGGTGGAAACCGTGTTCACCTGGCCCGGCCTCGGCCGCCTGCTGATCGACAGCGTGAACTTCCGTGACTACCCGGTGATCCAGGCCGAGATCCTGCTGTTTGCGTTGGAATTCGTGCTGATCAACCTCATCGTCGACCTGCTCTACGGGCTGGTGAACCCGGAGATTAGGCTGAAATGAGCGATACGGACCTCGACCACACCCATATCCGCTCGCCGATCGGCGAATTCTGGCGGCGCTTCCGCAAGAAGCGGATGGCCTTCGCCGCCCTCGGCGTCATCCTCCTGTTGCTCGCGGTGGCGGCCCTGGCCCCCTTTGTGGCGCCCTACGGCCCGGCATCGCCCGATTATGACGCGGTGCTGGAAGGGCCGAGCTGGCAGCACTGGGCCGGCACCGACACCTACGGGCGGGACATCCTCTCCCGCCTGATCTGGGGCGGACAGATTTCGCTGACCGTGGGGTTCGTCTCCGTGATCCTGGGCTGCGTGGTCGGCGTCGCGCTCGGCATCATCTCCGGCTTCTTCGGCGGCTGGCTCGACGGGCTGGTGATGCGCATCATGGACGTGATGCTGGCCTTCCCCGGCATCCTGCCGGCGATCGCCGTCGTCGCGCTGCTCGGGCCGGGCATCGTCAACGTGATCTACGCGATCGGGATCTCCTCGGTGCCCGTCTTCGCCCGCCTGGTGCGCGGCACCACACTCGCATTGAAGCAGAGCCTCTATGTGCAGGCCTCCCGCAGCATCGGCGTCTCCCGCGCGGCGCTGATGTTCCGCCACATCCTGCCGGGCACCATGCCGGCGGTGATCGTCTATTCCTCGCTGCGCATGGGCACCTCCATCCTCACCGCCGCCGCCCTCTCTTTCATCGGCCTCGGCGCCCAGCCGCCGAGCCCCGAATGGGGGGCGATGCTGTCGGACGGCCGCTCCTATCTCGGGGTGGCCGACCACATCACGATTTTCCCGGGGATGGCGATCCTGATCACCGTGCTCGCCTTCAACCTGCTCGGCGACGGGCTGCGCGATGCGTTGGATCAGAAGCTGCGGTAGGTATCCTGGTCGATTGGATGTCTGACGTTTTGGAAGGAAAGGTGTTCTTTTTGTGAACAAAAAGAACCAAAAAAACTTCTCCTGACTTCGTTGCCGTTGGCTTGCCCTAGCGGGATGCTTGGCAGCGGTACGCATCAAAGTGTTGAAAGTTTTTTGCTTCTTTTTTTCAAAAAAGAAGCCCTTCCTGCTACTGCCCCATCGCCT
>CAIWAJ010000380.1:0-2665 GCA_903910565.1 uncultured Rhodospirillales bacterium | reverse complement strand
GCGGTGCTGCTGGGGTAACGCGCGGGGTTGGCTGGGGGACCTGGATTCGAACCAAGGATGCCCGGGTCAGAGCCGGGAGTTTTACCGCTAAACTATCCCCCATCCGGTCTTCCCGGCGGGAGCGGCGGATTAGCATGGGTGTTTCCCCCACGCAATCCTGCGAAAGTGCGGAATTCGCCCTTGCTCGTGCCTATATAGGGCGCGAACATGTGATTTGCTTTTCAGGGACACCATGGCCGAACCCGCCCGCCACGATTTTGGGGCCTATTCCGACTCCCGCGACCGGACGCAGCCCCCGGCCTTCGCGGCGGTTGATCTTGGCACCAATAACTGCCGCATGCTGGTGGGCACCCCCACCGGCGATGGGTTTCGTGTGCTCGACAGCTTCAGCCGCATCGTCCGCCTCGGCGAGGGGCTGCATGACACCGGCCGCCTCTGCCCCACCGCGATGGACCGCGCGATCGCGGCACTGCATGGCTGCGTCGCGCGGCTGTCGCGCCGGCCGGTGCGGGCGATCCGGGCGATCGCCACCGAGGCCTGCCGCCAGGCGATCAACGGCACCGAGTTTCTCGACCGCGCCCGCAGCGAGACCGGGCTGCCGATCACGGTGATCTCGACGCGCGAGGAGGCCGAGCTCGCGCTTGAAAGCTGCGCCCCCCTGCTGCGCGATGGCGGACGGCGGGCGCTGCTGTTCGATATCGGCGGCGGCTCCACGGAAATCGCCTGGGTGCGCCTCGCCAGCGCCGGCTGCCCGGGCGATGCGCCGGAACTGGTCGGCTATATCTCGCTGCCGATCGGGGTGGTGACACTGGCCGAGCGCTTCGGCGCCGCGGCGCAGACCGAGGCGGGGTTTGAGGCGATGGTGGAGGACGCCATGGCCCGGCTGCGCGCCTTCGGGCGGCTGCATTGCATCGATCAGGAATTGCGCCAGGGCGGCGTGCGGCTGCTCGGCACCTCGGGCACCGTCACCACGCTGGCCGGCATCGCGCTTGCCCTGCCGCGATACAGCCGCCCAGCGGTGGATGGCGCCGTGCTCTCCCATGCCGACGCCGTGACCGCGCTTGACGTTCTAAGGCGCCTCGGGCGCGAGGGGTTGGCGGAGCACCCCTGCATCGGGCCGGAGCGGGCGGAGTTTGTGCTGCCGGGCTGCGCCATTTTCGCCGCCATCCACCGGCTATGGCCGGCGCCCGAGGTGGTGGTGGCCGATCGCGGGCTGCGCGAGGGGATGTTGCTGCGTATGATGCGCGCCGAGCAGAAGCCGTCCCGGCCGCGCCGCGATACCAGGAACTAGCCGCATGGCCTCCCCCCCGAAAAGCGGCAAGCGCAACCTCGCCGTCTACGTCAAGACCGCCAAGAAGCGCAGCGTCGCCTCCGCGGCCTGGCTCAAGCGGCAGTTGAACGACCCTTATGTCGTCGCCGCCAAGGCGCAGGGCTGGCGCTCGCGCGCCGCCTTCAAGCTGATCGAACTCGACGACAAGTATGAACTCCTGAAGCCCGGCCTGCGCGTGGTCGATCTCGGCGCCGCCCCTGGAGGATGGACGCAGGTGGCGATCCATCGCGGTGCCGCCCGGGTGATCGGGCTCGATCTGCTGCCGGTGGACCCGGTGCCCGGCGCGATCATGCTGCAGGGCGATTTCAACGACGACGACATGCCGGCGCGGTTGATGGCGGAGCTGGGCGGTCAGGCCGATCTCGTGATGTCCGACATGGCGCCCAACACCACCGGCCACGCCTCGACCGACCATATCCGCATCGTCGCCCTCGCCGAGTTGGCCATCGATTTCGCGCTGAAAGTGCTCACCCCCGGCGGCACCTTCGTCGCCAAGGTGTTCCAGGGCGGCGCCGAGAAGCAGATCCTCGACCCGCTGAAGAAGCATTTCACCACCGTGCGCCACGCCAAGCCGCCGGCCAGCCGCAAGGAGAGCAGCGAGCTCTACGTGGTGGCGCAGGGGTTCCGGCTGGCCGAATAGCCGACCGATGAGTCGGGGGGCATTGCAGCGTCCGCGAATCTTCATGCGAGATTCCTTGCCACCGGGCCTCTCTGTCGCTATCTGGGGCCGCCAAGGTTTCGGAAAGGTCCGGCCATGGCGCCCCAGGATACATCCCCCGCTTCGCTCTCCGCTGGCTTCGCCGCGCGCGTCACTGACGCGCTCGCATTTGACGACGTGCTGCTCGTGCCCGGCTACTCCCAGGTTCTGCCGAGCGACACCAACACCCGCACCCGCCTCACCCGCGAAATCTCGCTGCACATCCCGCTGATCTCGGCGGCGATGGACACGGTGACGGAAAGCCCGATGGCCATCGCGCTGGCCCAGCGCGGCGGCATGGGGGTGATCCACAAGAACCTCACCATCGACGAACAGGCCGCCGAGGTGCGCCGGGTGAAGAAGTTCGAGTCCGGCATGGTGGTCAACCCGCTGACCATCCACCCCGACCAGACCCTGGCCGACGCCCGCGCGCTGACCGAAGCGCACAACATCAGCGGTGTGCCGGTGGTGGAACGCGACACCGGCCGCCTCGTCGGCATCCTCACCAACCGTGACGTGCGCTTCGCCACTGACCCTTCGCTCAAGGTCTACGAGCTGATGACGCGGGAGAACCTCGTCACCGTGCGCGCCGACGTCGATCGCGAGGAGGCCCGCCGCCTGCTGCACCGCCACCGCAT
>CAIWAJ010000379.1:0-1909 GCA_903910565.1 uncultured Rhodospirillales bacterium | reverse complement strand
GCAGGTCGAGGGCATGTCGCCCGGCGAGAGCCGGACGAACAACGTGACCTTCCCCGAGGAGTACGGCGCGAAGGAACTCGCCGGCAAGGCCGCGACGTTTGACATCACCGCCAAGGCGCTGAAGCAGCGCACGGTGCCGGCGATCGACGACGAGCTGGCCAAGCGCCTCGGCTTCGAGGAGATCGCCCGCGTGCGGGACCTCATCTCCCAGCAGATGCAGCGCGAATACGACAATGTCTCGCGCAGCCGCATCAAGCGTGCACTGCTCGATGCTCTCGCGGGTCTGGCGACGTTCCCGGCGCCTGACAGCATGGTGACCGCCGAGTTCGACACCATCTGGCAGCGCGTCGAGGCGGACAAGGCCCAGGGTGAGGTCGACGAGGCCGACAAGGCGAAGGACGACGAGACCCTGAAGGCGGAATACCGCGGAATCGCCGAGCGGCGCGTGAAGCTCGGCCTGCTGCTCTCGGAGATCGGCCGTGTGCACAACATCACGGTCGCCCCCGACGAGATGACGCGGGCGATGCGGGCCGAGGCGGCGCGCTATCAGGGCCAGGAGCAGATGGTCATGGATTTCTTCCGCAAGAATCCGCAGGCCGCCGAGTCCCTCCGCGGACCGATCCTCGAGGAGAAGGTCGTGGACTTCGTGATCGAGCTCGCGAAGGTTACCGACAGCGTTGTTTCCATTGAGGAATTGACTAAGGAGCCGGAGACCGCCGGCTGATCTACCGCCCGGATAAACGGCGGGGCGGCGCCCCGCCGGGCTGACACGGCGCGATCGGGGCCCTATTTACGGTGCATTGACCTCATTCGGCGCAGTGTGCACCAACTCAGTGCACCGCCGGTGCGGGTTTCGTGGAGTCAGGGGTTTGAACATGCAGGATCGCAGTCCGGTCGAGATCTACAATAACGGCCTGGTTCCCATGGTGGTCGAGCAGACCGCACGCGGCGAGCGCGCCTACGACATCTATTCGCGCCTTCTGAAGGAGCGCATCATCTTCCTCACCGGCCCGGTCTACGACCAGGTGGCGAGCCTGCTGTGCGCGCAGCTGCTGTTCCTGGAGAGCGAGAACCCCTCCAAGGACATCTCCTTCTATATCAATTCGCCGGGCGGCGTGGTGTCCGCGGGTCTCGCGATCTACGACACCATGCAGTACATCCGCAGCCCGGTATCGACGCTGTGCGTCGGTATGGCTGCCTCGATGGGTTCGCTGCTGCTCACCGCCGGCGCCAAGGGCAAGCGTTTCGCCCTGCCCAACAGCCAGGTGATGATCCACCAGCCCTCCGGCGGTGCCCAGGGTCAGGCAACGGATATCGCCATCCAGGCGCGCGAGATCCTCAAGACGCGCGAGCGTCTCAATAAGATGTATGCCCACCACACCGGGCAGAGCATCGAGGAGATCGAGAAGAACATGGAACGCGACACCTATCTCACCGCCGAGGAGGCCAAGGCCTTCGGATTGATCGACGAAGTGGTGGAGAGCCGTCCGGTTCCCTCCGATTCGGACGCGAAGAGCTGATCACATTGCTGATTCCACTGCTTGTCGCCCCTCGTAAGGGGCGGCTACACTCGCCGTCTTGCGCGCCCGGAGAGCCGGGCCAGGGGTGCCCATGAGCAAATCCGGCGATTCCAAGAACACTCTCTACTGCTCGTTCTGCGGCAAGTCGCAGCACGAGGTCCGCAAACTCATCGCGGGCCCGACGGTGTTCATCTGCGACGAATGCGTTGAACTCTGCATGGATATCATCCGTGAGGAGCACAAGACGCACTTGGTCAAATCTCGCGACGGGGTGCCGACCCCGAAGGAGATATGCAAGGTCCTCGATGACTACGTGATCGGCCAGGCTCACGCCAAGAAGGTCCTGAGCGTGGCGGTGCACAACCATTACAAGCGGTTGGCGCATGGGG
>CAIWAJ010000378.1:0-3072 GCA_903910565.1 uncultured Rhodospirillales bacterium | reverse complement strand
GGAGGCGCCACAGGGACCACCGCCCGCCGCAGATGGCGGTGACGATCAACCCGACAATCTCCGCCAGACGGACCGCGGGATGCGGCTCGCCTTGGGTGGGCTCGGGGGAGGGGGGCGGGGTGTTCATGGGGAGGAATATAGGACAGTTAATATGAATGGTCAAGAGATTATTTTTGATAACTTGTCAACATTTGAGCATGCCCTGCGCCAGGCGGCCCGCAGCACGGGGCTTGCCCCTCGCGCAACCCAGGGCCTGCACCCGGGGTTGCCGCCTATGGACCTGGTGGGCGAACGCGGGCGCCTGCCGGACGCGGAGGCTCAAGTCTTCCTCTCACTTATGCCCGATAATCAGGTCGTGCCCCGATCGGGTGAAGGTGAGGTCGGACATCTTGGTGCCGGCGGCAAAGTTGAGGGTATCGATGCCGCCGTGGCTGTTGGTGAGGCTGAGCGCGTCGCCGGCCCGGTGATGCGCCGTCATCCTGAAGCCCGTGAGCTCGATGACGTCGCCGGCCGCGAAGTTGGAGATGATGCCGGTCTTCACGCCCTGCGTCTGCTTGATCACCAGGGTGGCCGCGGGGCCGTCGAAGGAGATCGCGCTGCCGGGATTGCGGGTGATGGAGAAGCGCGCGTGGTCGCCGAGGCTGATGGTTCCGGGGCCGTTGGTGGAGCCCTGCAGCGCGAGCGTTCCGCCGGATGGGACCGCGAGGACACCTTCGTGGTGTATTCTGACAAAAGGTGCCGCAATATTCCCCGTGGCCGTCATGGTTGTGTCGTCTTCGATGTCCAGGAGGCCACTCACCAGCGGGTCGTCCCAGACCCCGACACCGATCCGCGCACTTCCATTGATGTTCAGCGTACCGCCGCCGGTCATGTTGAACGATCCAGGGGTCGACATGGTTCCGCTGAGGTCGAGTGTGGCTCCTGCGGCCATGTTGAGCGCGCCGGCGATTGAAACGGTGCCGCCGCCTTCGATCAGGGGCGAGGTTCCGGCAGGGATGTTGAGGTTCTGCGATACCTGCAAGTTTCCGCTGACATCGAGCAGGCCGGCACCAGTCACGTTGAGTGAGCCGTCCGAAGACAGAGTGCCGCCGGTCGGGACCTGCAGCATAGCGCCGGATGCGATGTCCAGGTTGGGGGAGCTTGCCAGAATGGTGGTGCCGTCGATTGCCCAGCGGCTTCCGAGGACGTTGATCTGGCTGATATTCACGAGCTTCCCGGCGTCAAGGTGTCCGGTGCCAGGGCCGCTGGCGAGTTTCAGGATCGCGGTACCACCCGCGATTACGAGAATGTCGCCGCCTGAGAAATGCCCCGTGGTTTCCTCGACAATGGTGGCAGTCGCGCCAGCGGCGACGGAAATCGCGGTTGGGCCGCCGAGGATGGTGCCGGCGTTGTCGAGCACGGAACCGCTGCCAGTGAGCGTGTTGGCCGCGACAAGCACGCCGGCCCCGGTACTGCCGGGCTGGCCGTGCTGGTTGCCACTTCCATTGAGTCCGCCGGCGCCGCCCATGATTTGACCGGAATTGAAGAGGGTTGCGCTGGCTAGCGAGGCACCGGCGCCGCCTACCCCGCCGGCGCCGCCGGATCCGGGGAAGAAGCCATCGGGATTGTTGCCGCCGTCGCCGCCACGGCCGCCGGTGATCGTTCCGCTGTTTGTCATAGTTGCGCCGGTGAGCGAGGCCCCGGCCCCTGCAGCGCCACCTATGCCTTCAGAAATAAACGTGTTGAACCAATATGTATTGCGGGTACCGCCACGGCCGCCACCACCGCCGGTGATCTGGCCGGTGTTGCTCATTCTGCCGGCGGATAGTGCGACGCCGGCCCCGCCGACGCCGCCACTGCTCGCGCTGCCGCCATTCGCGCCGGTATCGCCGCCAGTACCTCCCGCCCCGCCGGTGATGGTCCCGGTATTCGTTGACGTGCCGGATGAAACGGCGGCGCCCGCGCCTCCGGCGCCGCCATGTGCGCCGGGCGAGGGATGACGGCCGTAGCTGAACCCGCTGGCGCCGCCGCCGCCGCCGGTGATCAGCCCGTCATTGGACAGGATGCCGACCGAGAGTGCGACTCCGGCCCCGCCGTTTCCTCCAACACCAAACGTGCCAGCGTCGCCGCCGCGGCCGCCCCCGATGGTGTTGGTGTTGCTCAAACTGCCATTGACGAGCAACGCGCCCGTGCCGCCGTCGCCTCCGGCGAGCGATGGGATTGTGCCATAGGCCCACACGCCATTTCCGTTGTTACCGTCGCCACCCCGGCCAGCGGCGATGGTGCCGCTATTCGCCAAGCTCGCGTTGGTCAGCGCGAGACCCGCACCGCCGACGCCCCCGGTGCCGCCGTTGTAGCTGGAGTGATGCCCGAGGCCGCCGGTGATGGCGCCGGCGTTGGTCACGGAGCCAGCGCCAAGCATCACGCCTGTGCCGCCCGCGCCGCCGGTGCCGCCGGCCTGGCCCGCAGCACCGCCCGCGCCGCCGGCGATCGACCCGGTGTTGCTCAGGCTGCCTGCGGTCATCCTGGCGCCGGCCCCACCCGTCCCGCCGGGGGCGGTGTTGGCTCCGCCGCCGCCGCCGCTGCCGCCGGCGATCTTGCCCGCGTTCGACAGCGTGCCGGCGCTGCGCAGCACCGCGCCGCCACCTCCTCCGGTGGCGGTGAGCGCGGCCGCCGCGGCAATGCTGCCCTGGTTGGTGATCGTCCAATCCACGCCCGAGGTGGCGGCATCGAGGCCCGCCAGAAGGAGGGAGCCTGGGGTGATCGTCGCAGGGTTGTCGGCGGTCCCGCTGAGACTGATGAGCGAAGAGAAAGTTCCGAAAATAGTGCGGCTCACGACGGGGAATTCCTGTTCCTGTGCGCGGGGCCGCGACCCGAGCAACCCCGGTATCGGCACGCGATGTTGCTGATGATGTTCACATTTGGTCGAGGCAGCACATGCGACGCGTGCGGAGAACTCCGAGCGTAGAGGTGGCTCGGGAAATTCGGACAGAGCGATAGGTGGATTTCCTGCCTGACAGCGGCAATGTTGCCGCGGATCAGGAGCGAACATGACGAAGCGAACACGACGGACGCATAGCCCGGGCTTCAAGG
>CAIWAJ010000377.1:0-3121 GCA_903910565.1 uncultured Rhodospirillales bacterium | reverse complement strand
GTTCCGCGCGAAGTCGGAGTGAATCCGCAGCCGTCGTCGGGCTTTGCTATTTGCTTGATGTTCTGCCAACGGAAACCGTCGCAAACCCACGCCGTGATTTGCCGGATGTTCCACGTGGTCAGCGTCTATGTGTCGCGTACGAGATGTACTTGGAACTCGTGCCCCGTACAGTGATGACACTCGAGCACGTCGTGCTGCTCATCATGACCGTAGCCAAGGGGCACGAATTTCGGGCCGGACACTGCGTGTCTTGCGGCGGGGTGATCGTGATTGACCGCAGCAGCATGCGGCGCTGGAGCTGTACTCACTGTGGCGACCATGTGGCGCCGGAACGTGAGCTAACGAATGGCGCCAGCGAATATCCCTACCAGCCGGAAGCGCTGCAACCAGACATGTTTCGCGTGCCGAGTCAGCGCGACGAGAAAAGTCGGATCAGGAGATAGTAGGGAATCTGCAGAGCCGCAATGCCGGCCGAAATTCCCATCATCAACCAGAATGGAAAGTGCGGCAGCCGGACGATCCACTCAAACATCAGACTGACAAGCACGCCGAGCAAGGCAATCGCGCTTAGAACCCAGCAGATTATGGGTTCCAGAGTCACCAGCAGAGCGAGCAAGGGTACCCGGACGGCCGTCCACGAGAACCGAAGTAGCCCTCGGCCGACATCCGTTAGCCGGCGCCGAGCGTCCGCGCCGTCGTGCTGACTGAAAATCGAGTTCATAAGCCCCCCGGAAGAGACCAATACTCCGAAATAGCCTACACCCGCCACCGAGGAGTTGCACCGTGTCCTCGCCGGTCAAGTCTGGCAGGCGGAAAACTGGTCGCGCGGCCTGGCATCCGCGGGAGTTTGTCGGTGATTCCGTCGAAACACATGCTCCACAGGCCGGGGGTTTTGGCCAGTTTTGCCCCCATTTAGGCTCTCCCCCCTCGAATTGCGCCTGTGCTCCCATGAAAGCGCGGGCCTCCGCCGACAGGTTCGACGCCTGCTCGCCGCGGTGAAGTGACAACGAACCAGAAGAACGGGGATAGATCATGAGAACACTGGGATCCGATATTCGAAGGAATTGGACTTTCGGGCTGCTGATCCTGTTGGTCGCGGCGACGCCTGACCTCGCGCTCGCCCAAGCCTCGCCGTTTCTGACCGGCGCCACATCTCTCCAGAGCAACATCCTGGCGTGGGCGACGCCGATTGCCGTCATCCTGGTGATGGCGCTCGGAATCATGGCCATGGCGAACCGAATTTCGTGGGGCTGGCCGATGGCCGCGATGGTTGGCATTGCGGTCGTGTTTGGTGCGCCGCAAATGGTGACCTGGATTCGCGGCATGTTCGGCGTTTGAGCGCCGGCCATGGTCAGTCGTGCATCCGGTCTGGTGGCGGATCCCCTTTTCGTCGCGGTAACGCGCCCCCCAATGCGCTGGGGCGTCACGTTCTCCGCCCTACTGATGAACATCGTGTTTACGATGGAGGCGTTCCTCCTCAGCAAGAATCTCCTCACATTGCTGATCGCCGTGCCGATTCACGGCGTCTGCGCGCTGCTTTGCCTGCGGGACCCACGGTTCTTCGACCTCCTGCTCCTGTGGGGTAAAACGCGACTGCCGGCGTACGCCACGAACTATGGGATCTGGAAAGCGAGCAGCTGCAGCGCACTGGATCTGGATCTTCCGGATCGCAAGGGTCGGCGCCGCGGGGTCCCCGTGGTTCATCTTCGGCATTCACATCTGGAGCGTCGTGTATGTCCGCGGTAGCTAGAGCGGCTGCCATCCGTCGTGAGATGTCAGCTGCGAGGCATATCCCATACACGGCCCAGGTTGGCGAGTACGTCATCCGCACCGATGCCGGCGACTACGTCCAAGCCATCCGTTTTGGCGGAGTCAGCTTCGAGAGCGCAGACGATGAGGATCTTAACAACTGGCACGAGCGGCTCAACGTCACCTTGCGCAACATCGCGAGTCCGAACCTTGCCCTGTGGATGCACGTCATTCGCCGAAGGGAGACGCTCCCAGCTTTGGCCGTGCACGACGAAGGTTTTGCCGGGGAGCTGGCTCAGAAATATCGCGAGCGCCTCGGACATGAGCTGCTCATGGTCAATGATATCTATCTCACAGTGATCTATCGCCCGGTGGTCGGTGTTGCTCCGAGCATCGTGGCGCGCCTTTTGGGGCGTACGGAGAACAATGTCGCCGCAGGAGCAGACCGAGACGCGCTGACCGCCTGCGACAAGCTGGCGGATGTTCTTATCGCGTCCCTCGCCAGATACGAACCCGAGCGCTTGGGGATCCAGTCGCGAAATGGGCGCCCCCATTCTCAGATGTTGCAGTTCTTCGGCCTCTTAATCAACGGTGAAAGGCAGCCAATGCCGCTGCCTCGCGCGCCCTTGCGTGATGTTCTCGCGACCGCGAGGCCGTTGTTTGGATCCGAGGTCATTGAATGCCGGGCGGCAAGCGGCACACGTCTCGGAGCGGTCCTGGGTATCAAGGAATATCCATCACCGACGGTGGTCGGGATGTTCGACGGCCTTCTGTCCGCGTCGTTTCCGTTCGTGCTTACGCAGTCCTTCACATTCCTGACGAAAGCCGCGGGGCAGGGACTGCTCCAGCGACAACAGGCCCGGATGGCAAACGCCGGAGATTTCGCGGTCACGCAAGCGGAAGAGCTGGTGGATGCGCTCGACGCCCTGACAGGCAACGATTTCGTGATGGGTGACCATCATTTCACGCTCCAGGTGATCGCCGACGCTGGTGTTGGCGATCGTGCCGGTCTCGATCGTGCGCTCAAGGACCTCAACGACTCTGTTGCTCAGGCGAGGACTCTGCTCGCTGACTGCGGCATGACCGTTGCCCGTGAAGATCTCGCCTTGGAAGCCGCCTTTTGGGCGCAGCTTCCTGGCAACTTCGGGTACCGGTCGCGAAAGGCACCGATCACCTCGCGAAACCTCGCCGCGATGGCCAACTTCCACAATTACCCGACCGGCCGAGCGATTGGGAATCATTGGGGCGATGCGCTGGCGATGTTGATTTCGAGTGCCCGCTCTCCGTATTACTTCTCGCTGCACGCGAGCGATCCCACGGAGCCCGACGGGGGCAGTCGGAAGGACACCGGCCACACGTTGATCTGCGGCCC
>CAIWAJ010000376.1:0-2116 GCA_903910565.1 uncultured Rhodospirillales bacterium | reverse complement strand
GATACCTCCGTGCTCACCCTCGGCAAGGCCCTCGTCGGCTTCGCCAACTCCAATCAGCTTGTTGGCTATCAGGCCGTCAACAAGAAGAAGCTCGATCTCGCGATGTATCCGGGCACCAAAGGCAATCCGAAATCGGGCCAGTATCTCAAGCCCTCGCAGATGCTCTCTGTCGCCGCCACCACGCGCAACAAGGAAGAGGCGGTGAAGCTGCTGAGCTTCTTCATTGCCGATACCGAGGCCGGCAAGCTGCTCGGCGTGGAGCGCGGCATTCCCGCTTCCAAGAAAGTGCGCGAAGTCATCGCCCCCTCGCTCGATGCCATGGCGACCCGCATGTCCAGCTACATCGCCGAAATCGCCCCGGTGGTCTCGCCTCTGCCCCCGCCCCCTCCGAAGGGCGCCGGCGAAGTGCTGACCCTCCTGCTGCGCACCAACGAGACCGTCGGCTTTAAGAAGGCCACCCCCGCCGCGGCCGGGGCTCAGTTCCTGAAAGACGCCACCGACATCATCGCCCGCGGCTGATGGCAGGGCGGCCGACAGCGCGAAGGCGGGGGATACCGGCCGGCTACATCTTTCTGCTGCCGTGGTTCTTGGGCTTCTTCGGGCTCACATTGGGTCCGGCGCTGGCCTCGCTCGCGCTGTCGTTTACGAACTATGACTTGATTGGCACGCCTGGCTGGGTCGGACTGGCGAATTACGTGCGCATTCTCACCGCCGACAGCAAGGTGGCGGAATCGGTGCGGGTGACGTTGCTGTATGTGGCGCTGTCGGTGCCATTCAAGCTCGGCTTCGCGCTGGCGATCGCGATGATCCTGAACCGCGGCATTGCCGGGCTGCCGCTGTATCGGGCGCTGTTTTATCTGCCGTCTTTGCTCGGCGCGAGCGTGGCGATCGCGACGTTGTGGCGCACGGTGTTTTCGGGCGATGGACTGCTGAACAAGGTGCTGCTGCAATTCGGCATCCACGGCCCTTCCTGGGTGTCGGACCGGGATACCGCGATCTACACGCTGGTGGCGCTGAGCGTTTGGCAATTCGGCTCCCCGATGATCATCTTTCTCGCGGGTTTGCGGCAATTGCCGCGCGATATCTACGAGGCGGCCAGCCTGGATGGGGCGACGCCGTGGTATCAGTTCTGGCGCCTCACCATTCCACTGCTGACGCCGGTGATATTCTTCAACCTTGTCGTGCAGACCATCGACGCCTTCAAGGCCTTCACCCCCGCCTTCATCATTAGCGGCGGCACGGGTGGGCCGATCAACGCGACGCTGTTCTACACCCTGTATCTCTACCAGGAGGCGTTCGGATATTTGCGCATGGGCTATGCGGCGGCGCTGGCCTGGCTGCTGGTGATCGCCATTGCGGCGGTGACGGCGCTCGCCTTCCTCTCCGCGCGGCGCTGGGTGCATTATGAAGCATAGCTGGCCGCGCTCGCTGCTGGCGCACGCCGTGCTCTGCGCGGCCTCGTTGGTGATGCTCTACCCGCTGCTGTGGATGCTCGCGAGCTCGTTTCGGCCGAATAGCGACATCTTCACCAGCATCTCGCTGTGGCCGGACCCCTTCGCGTCGGGCGCCTATCGGCGGGGCTGGAGCGGATTGCAGGTAAGCTTCGGCACGTTCTTCAGCAATTCGCTGGTGATTTCGGTGCTGGCGGTGATCGGCAACGTCACCACCTGCTCCCTCACCGCGTTTGCCGTCACAAGGTTGCGCTTCCGCGGGCGGGATGTGTTCTTCGCGCTGATGCTCGGCACTATGATGGTGCCCTACCAGGTGACGCTGATCCCGCAATACATCCTGTTCCTGCACCTCGACTGGGTGAACACCGCATTGCCGTTGGTGGTGCCGAAATTCCTCGCGGTGGATGCGTTCTTCATCTTCCTGCTCGCCCAGTTCTTCCGCGGCATTCCCCGCGAGTTGGACGAGGCCGCGGTGATGGACGGGTGCAGCGCCTGGCGGATCTACTGGAACATCGCCCTGCCGCTAGCACTGCCCGCCCTCGGCACGGCCGCGATCTTCACCTTCATATTCACCTGGGACGATTTCTTCGGCCCGCTGGTCTACCTCAACGACATCGAGACCTTCACCGTGCAGCTCGGCCTGCGCGGCTTCCTCGATTCCTCCG
>CAIWAJ010000375.1:0-5826 GCA_903910565.1 uncultured Rhodospirillales bacterium | reverse complement strand
GTGGAATTGACGGCGCGGCGTTATCCCCTACCCTCGCCCTTCAATTGCGCGCGGGCAAGCCATGGAGGCGCCCGGCGCCGGGAAAAGGAACGCTCCGTGCCCAAAGACATCGCCGGCCTCAAGGGGATCGTCCCCCCCGTGGTGACACCGATGAACACCGACTACACCGTCGACTACCCCTCCTTCACCCGGGTGATCGAGCACCTCCTCGCCGGCGGCGTACACGGCCTGTTTTTCCTCGGCTCCACCAGCGAGGTGGTGTTCCATGACGAGGCAACCCGCCGCCAGATCCTTGAACACGCGGTGAAAATCACCAATGGCCGCGTGCCCGTGCTGGCCGGCGTGGTGGACCCCACGACCGACCGCGTGATCGGCCACGCCAGATCCGCCGCCGCCATCGGTGTGGATGGCGTGGTGGTCACCGCCCCCTTCTACACTCGTACCAACCAGGTCGAGACGATCGACCATTTCCGCTACGTGCGCGACGGCGCCGGCGTTCCGGTGATCGCCTATGACCTGCCGGTCTGCGTGCACATCAAGCTCGAACGCAACACCGTCGTCACCCTCGGCCGCGAAGGCACCGTGGTCGGCCTGAAGGACTCCAGCGGCGATGACGGCGGATTCCGCTACGTCATGGCCGACATGGCGGACCGGCCGGACTTCTTCTGCATGACCGGCGGCGAACTCGGCGTCGACGGCATCCTCCTCGCCGGCGCCCACGGCGCCGTCCCCGGCCTCGGCAACGTCGACCCCGCCGGCTACGTCCGCCTCTACGACGCCGCCCGCCGCGGCGACTGGGCCGCTGCCAAGGCCGAACAGGAACGCCTCTGCCGCCTGTTCGAAATCGTCTGGTGCGGCACGCCCCGCACCAGCGCGGGCGCCTCCGGCGTCGGCGGCTTCAAGACCTCCATGCGGGCGATGGGGATCATTCAGACGAACATCATGGCCCGGCCGCAACGCAGCCTCAACGCCGAGGAATCGGCCCGGGTTGAAGCCATTCTCCGCGGGGTCGGGCTCATCTCCTGACCCGAGAGGGCGTCACATCCCCCAGCGGCGCACGAACCACGACTTCACGGTGTGGGTCAGCGCCGCATAGGCGATCATCATCGCGATCAGGAACGGCCAGTACAACCAAGGCAGCGGCTGGAACCCAAGCGTGGTACCCAAGCCGGTGTACGGGATGGCAGCGCCGATGGCACAGATAATGATGGTCGTGGCAATCAACGGCATGCTCGCGTGGCTTTGCAGGAACGGGATGCGCGCCGTGCGGATGATGTGGATGATGAGCGTCTGCGTCATCAGCGACTCAACGAACCAGCCGGCCTGAAACAGACCGGGATCGCTCCAGGCGCCAAACACGAAAAGCATCAGGCCAAAGGTCGCATAGTCGAAGATCGAGCTGATCGGCCCGATGACCAGCACGAAGCGCGTGAGATTGCCGATATCCCAACGCCGCGGGACCAAGAGGTAGTCGGGATCGACATTGTCGGTCGGGATCGTCGTCTGTGAGAAATCGTAGAGCAGGTTGTTGGTCAGCACCTGGATCGGGGTCATCGGCAGGAAGGGCAGGAATATCGACGCGCCCAACACGCTGAACATGTTCCCAAAATTCGAGCTGGCTCCCATTTTGATGTACTTAATGATGTTGGCGAATATCCTCCTTCCCTCGATTACCCCCTCGCACAGCACCATCAGGCTTTTCTCGAGCAGGATAATGTCGGCCGACTCCTTGGCGATATCCACTGCCGTGTCGACCGACACCCCCACATCGGCCGCCCGCAGCGCGGGGCCGTCATTGATGCCATCGCCGAGAAAGCCAACCACGTGGCCGTTGGCACGCAGCGCCGCGATCACCTCCGCCTTCTGCGCCGGCGCCAGCTTGGCGAACACATGCGTCGTCTCGACCGCCGCTGCCAACGCAGCCGGGGTCATCGCGGAAATCTCGTGGCCCAGCAGGATGCGCTCTGCGGGCAGCCCGACCTGGCGGCAGATCGTGCGGGTGATGATGTCGTTGTCGCCAGTCAGAATCTTCGTCTGAACGCCAGCAGCCGCCAGTTCACGCAAGGCCGCCGAGACTGATTCCTTCGGTGGATCGAGAAAGGCGATGTAACCGAGCAGCGTCATCCCGCTCTCGTCGGCGACGGAGTATTTCCGCTTGGGTCCGGACATTTCTCGAAAAGCGACGGCGACAACCCGGAACCCCTGCCCGTTCAGTCGCTCCATTTCCGCTTTGGCATCGGTGAAATGCTGCGTATCCAACGCGCCACCTGTCTCGCCGAGGACGTAGTGATCGCACACTGCGAAGACCTCCTCGACCGCTCCCTTGGTGATGATGAAATGGCTGCCATCCGGCCGCTCCAGCACCACCGACATACGGCGACGCTGGAAATCGAACGGCATTTCGTCGATTTTCGTATAGTTCCCGTTCAGGGCGGAATGCTCCGGGCGCTGGGCGTGCGCCAGCACCGCTTCGTCCAGCAGATTCCGCAGGCCGGATTGGAAGCGGCTGTTGAGCCATGCATATTCGAGAGTCCTGAGGCTCTCTTCTCCTTCAAAATCAAGATGATACTGAAGAATGATTTTATCCTGCGTGAGCGTGCCGGTCTTGTCGGTGCACAGCACGTCCATGGCGCCAAAGTTCTGGATCGCGTTCAGCCGCTTCACGATCACCCGCTTGCGGGACATCGCCAGCGCGCCCTTGGCGAGATTGACGGTGACGATCATTGGCAGCATCTCGGGGGTCAGGCCGACCGCCACCGCCATGGCGAACAGCACCGCTTCAAGCCAGTTCCCTTTGGTGAACCCATTGATCAGCAGCACCGCTGGTACCATGACGGCCATCAGCGTCAACATCAGTCGCGTGAATTGAGCAATCCCGCGGTCGAAATCGGTTTGCGGTCGGGCGCCTTCCATACTGTGGGCGAGCTGACCGAAGGCGGTCGAACCCCCGGTGCGCAGGATCACCGCGGTGGCGGATCCGCTGAGTACGTTGCTGCCCATGAAGGCGAGATTGGGTAGCTCGAGCGGGTCACCGTCCCCAGGGGATACCAGCACCTCACTCTTCTCGACCGGCATGGCTTCACCGGTGAGGGCGGACTGGTTGATATGAAGGTCCTTGGTGCTGAGCAGACGGACATCCCCGGGCACCAGATCGCCAGCGGCCAGATGTACGATGTCGCCGGGCACCAGGGTATCGAGCGGCACATCGGCGACGATTGAGTTGCCATCCGCGTTCACCCGCTGCACGGATGCATGGGTCTTCACCAGGGCGCGCAGGGCCGCGGCGGCGCGGTTCGACCGATGCTCCTGCACGAACGACAAACCGACGCTCAACACAACCATGATGATGATCACGATGGCCGCCCGTATGTCACCGGTCACCCACGAGATCACGGCAAGGCTGATCAGGAGGAAATTGAGCGGGTTCTTCGCGCGGCCGGCCAACTCCTCGAAAACCGATAGATGGCGCTCGGTGGCCACCTGGTTCGGCCCATAGCGGCGCAGGCGAACCAACGCCTCAGCATCCGTCAGCCCCGCCTCGGCGGTCTCCAGGCCCGCCAGCAGTGCTGGCGGGTCAAGCTTGGCCAGGCGCACCAGTTCGTCATCCACCCGCGCCACGCGACGGGCCGCAGTCGCAACAGGCGCCGCAACGCCCTTGCGGATGCGATCGGCCAAACGCTGCAACCCAAACATGCCTGCTCCTGCCACTCGACCCGCAGCCTAGACCCGGCAGCCCCACGGCAGAAGCACTTTAGCGAGTCACAACGGCGCCGCTACCGGCCGCGGAACACGGCGGAATTTCTGCAGTGACCGCAGGTTCGCCGGGCGCGGCTGATCCGGATACATCGTCGGCCAGTTCGTCCACGACACCTCACCGACATAGAGATCGCCATGGCTATCCACCGCGATGCCATGCGGCGCCATGAACTCCCCCGGACCAATGCCGGGATGCAGCCCGCCGATGCGGCCGAGGCGCTTGCCCGTCATGTCCGTGATGGTCACCCGTGGCCCCAGATTGGGCATGTTGCGATTGACCGGCATGCCTGGTCCGAGTTCACCGATATAGCAGACCGGGCAGGCGCCTTGCGTCATGAACAACGCACAGGGCCGGTGCAGATTGTTCCACTGGCCCTGATATCGCCCCTCGCCATCGAAAACCTGAACCCGATGGTTCTCGCGATCGGCGACATAGAGCATCCCGGCGTCATCGCAGACGAGGTTGTGCACGATGTTGAACTCACCCGGATCGGTTCCAGGTCCACCCCAGGATTTCAATAGCTTACCGTTCGGGGCGAACTTGTGGACACTGGAATTGCCGTACCCGTCGGTGACATAGATGTCGCCTTGCGGCGACAATGCGGTATGCGTGCACCGATGGAAAGGCATTCCGCTCATATAGGCTGACGGCCGTCCCGGAATGCCCAGTGTCATCAACACCTTGCCGTCCAATGTGCACTGTTTCACGGAGTGATCTCCGTCGTCGGTCAGCCAGATCGTATCGTCCGGGCCCATGTGCAGCCCATGCGCTCGCGGGAACATACCCTCGCCCCAGCTCTTCAGGAAATTCCCGTCACGGTCGAATACGATCATCGGGTGTTCACCGCGGTTGAAGACGTAAACCCGATCCTGCCGGTCCACGCCGACCGCCCCAATTTCCTTGAACGACCAGCCAGTTGGAAGCTTTGCCCAGTTATCAATGACTTCGTAGGTGTATTCGTCACTTCCTATGAAATTCACCATCCCAGCCTCCCCAAACGCATTGCAGCCTAACAGGCTGCTGAAGAAGTCTCCAAGCCGCTGACGAGACGCGGTTGCTTGGGCTTTGGGATGGAGGTTTTCGCCTGGAATGGCGAAAGCGTTGGCCCCCCGCTGCCGCATTTCCGCCCCGGCTACGCGGTTTGGGCGAGCAGTCGCGGCAACCGGATGAGGTTGTAGGCGGCCGCGGCGAGGTTGAAGGCCCATCCGACACGCGCGACGCCGCGGATTTTCGTCTGTCGCAACCCGACCGCCGACTTGGTCCAGCCGAACACCTCCTCGATGCGCTTGCGGATACGCTGGCTGACCGCGTAGCCGGCGTGGCGGGTGGTGCGCTCGTCGATCTCGGAATGCCGCGCCACACCGCACTTGCTGACCCGCCGGTCGGCGGCAATGTGCGGCGTCACCCGCCGTCGCCGCAGCGCTTGGACGAACGTCGCTACGTCGTAGCCCTTGTCGGCGCCAAGCGTGATCCGGCGCCGGTCGTTGCGCCGGTCCAGCATCGCCAGGGCCGCATCGCGCTCGGCGGTGCCGCTGGCACGGGTCAGGCAGGCCTCGCGGACCAGCCCGTTGCGGTTCTCCATCAGCACATGGCCGGCAAAAGCGAGGATGCTGGACTGCCCGTCCGACTTGCGCGCCAGCCGGGCGTCCGGGTCGGTGGTGCTGGCGTGGGTCTGGTTGCTGCGCGGCTGGCCCCGCCAGTCCCGCTCGGCATTGCGGCCCGCCGCACCGCCCGAGGGCGGTTCATCCTTGCCGTCCGACGCCAGGCCGGGCTTCGGCTGAAAGGATTTGTGGCTCGCCCAGGCCTGGATCAGCGTGCCGTCGACCGAGAAATGCTCCTCTGACATCAGCGCCTTCACCCGCGGCTGCGCGATCACGGCGGCCAGGAATTGCCGGGCGATGTCACCCTCCAGCAGCCGGTCGCGGTTCTTGCTGAAGCTGCTCGCGTCCCACACCGGCGCGTCCACCGACAGCCCGACGAACCAACGGAACATCAGGTTGTAGTCCAACTGCTCCATCAGTTGCCGCTCCGAGCGGATGCCGAAGAACGCCTGCAGCAGCAGCGCCCGC
>CAIWAJ010000374.1:0-7491 GCA_903910565.1 uncultured Rhodospirillales bacterium | reverse complement strand
TGAGCGCGGCCGGGTGGCGGCCAATCTGCGCCTGCGGGTGCTCGATATCCAGAACAGCTTCAACGTGATCGAGGCCGCCCGCATGCCGGTGCTGGCGGCCATCCAGGGCGGCTGCGTCGGCGGCGGCGTCGATCTCGCCTCGGCCTGCGACTGCCGCTACGCCACCGCCGACGCCTTCTTCGTCATCCAGGAAATCAACATCGGTATGACCGCCGATGTCGGCACCTTCCCGCGCCTGTGCAACCTGATGCCGACCGGCATGGTGCGCGAACTCGCTTATTCCGGCCGCCGCCTCTCCGCCGCCAAGGCGATGCAGCTCGGCCTGGTCAACGAGGTGTTCGAGAGCCAGGAGGCGATGCTGGCGGAGGTGATGGCGATCGCGCGCGACATCGCCGAGAAATCGCCGCTCGCGGTCTATGGCTCCAAGGTGATGATCAACTACGCCCGCGACCACACGGTGGCCGACGGGCTCGATTATATCGCGACCTGGCAGGCCGGCATGTACAACCCCGCCGTCGACATGGCCGAGAGTTTCCGGGCCAGGAAAGAAAAGCGGTCGCCGCACTTCGACGAGCTGCTGCCGATCAAGCGCCGCGGCGGCTGAACGCCACGCGCGCCGCGGCGGCGGCCTCGGCGCGCAAAGTGGCTGCCCGCTCGGCGCCGAACCCGGCGGCGAACGCGCCCTGCGCCGCCTGCCATAACGGCAGGGCGCCGGTCAGCACCTCCCGCCCCTCCGCGCTCAGCGCGATGTCGCGCCGCCTGCGGTCCTCCCCCGGCGCCATCACCAGCCAGCCCTGCGCCAGCATCGGCCGCACATTGTGGCCGAGCGTGGCGCGATCCATGCCGAGCCGGGCGGCAAGCGCGCCGAGCGGCATAGTGCCGAACTCCATCAGCGCGGCCAGCACCGGAAACTGCGTCGCCTTGACGCCGGCGGGCGCCAGCATCCGGTCATAGAACTGGGTGAGATGCCGGGCGGCATGGCGCAGCGTGTGGCAATGGCAGGCGGCAATACCTGGCGCGGGATCGGCGTTCACGAGCATGCTCCTTGCTAATTATGGGCATATACCCATAATAGCAGAAGCCGCCACCAAGGGAACAGCGCCATGGACGAACTGCTCGATAATCCCCTCCACCACGGCCTCGCCACCGTCCATGCCAGCCTCGCCATCCGCCACGGCCGCGCCGCCCGCTACCCGTTCGACCTCGCCCCCATGGCCTCGCTCGACGATCCCGCCGACCCCGCCGCCTGGGCCGATCTCGCCACCCTGCTCGGCCCGGGCGGCCGCGTCGCGCTGTTCACCGCCGACCCAACCGACCTCCCCGCCGGCATCACCGCGCTGCGGCGCCAGGCCATCGAGCAGATGATCGCGCCCGAGACGCTGCCGCCGCTGGGCGTCGCGCCTGCGGGGCTCGTCGATCTCGGCATCGATGACGCCGCCGACGTGCTCGATCTCGCCAAGCGCACCGAGCCCGGCCCGATGATGCCGCGCACCGTCACGATGGGCCGCTATTTCGGGATCCGCTCTCCCGCAGGCGCCCTGTTCGCCATGGCCGGTGAGCGCATGGCGACGTCCCATCACGTGGAAATCAGCGGCGTCTGCACCGACCCCGCCGCCCGCGGCCGTGGCTACGCCGCCGACCTGGTCACCCGCCTCGCCACCGCCAGCGCCGCACGGGGCCAGAGGGCATTCCTGCATGTGAAAACCGACAACGACAGCGCAAGGCGCGTCTATCTGCGGCTCGGCTTCACCGTGCGGCGCATTATGCATCTCACCGTGATACAGGTCGCCTGAACGGGGCCGCATGACGGGATGGGCGAGCCCGCCGATCCCCGCTAGGCCCTTGCGATCGTGAACCGCCCCTCCCAACGGCGGAACAGCAGCGACAGCGCGAAACACACGGCGAAATACAGCCCCGCCGCCGTCAGCCAGGTCTCGAACACCCGGCCGGTCGACACCGCGACGTCGTTGGCCATGAACGTCAAATCCTGCACCGAAATCAACGAGACGATCGAGCTGTCCTTGATCAGCGAGATGAACTGCCCGCACAGCGGCGGCACCATGCGCGCCACCGCCTGTGGCACGATCACCAGACGCAGCGCCCGGCCCCGCGTCATCCCCAGCGCCGCCGCGGCATCCCACTGGCCCGGCTCGATCGACTGCACCCCCGCGCGCAGGATCTCCGCGACATAGGCGCCCTCGAACAGCGCCAGCACCACCAGCGCCGACAGCACGTTCTTCAGCAGGCGCGGATCACCGAACAGCCAGGAGAGCGCCGCGCGCGTCCCAGGCGCGGCGCCACGCAGGAAGGCGTCGACGCCGAGCAGCGGCATGATCTGGCTGGAGACGAAGAAATAGCCGACGAATATCAGCACCAGCGGCGGCGTGTTGCGCATCAGCTCGACATAGGCGCCGCCGATCAGCCGCGGCAGCAGCATGGGCGAAATCCGCGCCGCCGCCACCAGCGCGCCGAACACCGCGGCCAGGGCCATGCCGAACACCGCGAGCCGCAGCGTGTTGACCAGCCCCTGCACCAGCAGATTGGCCACCCAGCCGCGCTCGGCATCCCAGCGGAACAGGAAATTCGGGATCGGCGCCCAGTTCCACCGGTAGTTCAGCACCGACCCCAGCCGCCAGGCGACGAACCCTGCCGCCGCGGCCAGCAGCCCCAGCAGCAGGAGATCGAGCGCGCCGAGCCGCCGTGGCTTCGTGTTCAGCCCTGCACCTGCTTCAGCCAGTCGCGGTTCTCGAACCAGGCCGCGAAGCGCGCCTGCAGGAACCCGTCCGCCTTGCGGGCGGCAATCCACTCGTTGAGCACCTTGATGGACTTCTCATCGCCCTTGCGCACCGCCATCGCGTCCCGCTGCGCCACCAGCGCCTTGGGCACCGGCAGATACAGCGTGTCGGGGTTGTCGATCGCCGCGAAGGCCGGCTTCGGGGTCGAGGTGAACCAGGCCGCCGCATTGCCGTTCAGCAGTTCCTGCAGCGCCTGGGCGTCATCATCGAACTGCCGCAGCGTCGCCAGCGGCAGCATCGTCTGCACCACGTTCACCGCATTGGTGCCGCGGCGCGCCACCAGGGTGAAGTTCGGCTTGTTGAACGCCTCGACGCTGGTCAGCCCCGGCGCCACCTTCTTGTTGGCCACCATATGGACGCCGCTGAACGAATAGGCCTCGGTGAAATCCACGCTCGCCTCGCGCGCCGGCGTCACCGTCATGCCGCCGATGATCACGTCAAAACTGCCGGCCAGCAGTGCCGGGATGATACCGTCCCACGCCGTCGGCACCGGCTCGTATTTCACCCCGAGATCGGCCGCCAGCCGGCCCGCGACGTCGATCTCATAGCCGATCAGGTTGCCCTGCTTGTCGCGCATCGCCCACGGCACGAAGGTCGCGCAGCCGGCCCGCAGCACGCCGCGGGCTTTGACCTCGTCAATCATCGAGCCGGCGGCAACGGCCGGACGCAGCACGGCGGGGGAAGCGAGCGCGGCGGCAGCGAGGAGGAGATGGCGGCGGTTCATGCTGAGTTCCTTCATTTGCGCCCAACCGCCAGGCGCCGCTCAAGGCGCCCCGCGAGCCAGGACATGGTGGTGGTGACGACAAGGTAGATGGCGGCCACTGTGAGCCAAATCTCGAAAGTCAGAAAGGTGTCGGCAATCGCGCTGCGCGCCTCGTTGGTGAGATCGAATATCGCAATCGCGCTGACAATCGCGGAGTGCTTCACCAGGCTGATCGCCAGCGACGTCAGCGGCGGCAGAATGGTGCGCACGGCCTGCGGCAGGATCACCCGCAGAAACACCGGCGCCGGCGCCAGCCCCAGGCCACGCGCCGCCTCCCATTGCCCGCGCGGCACGGCGGCAATCCCGGCGCGGATGATCTCGGCGGCAAACGCCCCCTCGAACAGCCCGAGCGCGACAATCCCGGTGATATTGCGCCCCATGCCGATGATCGGCGCCAGCACGAAGTAGAACAGATACAGCTGCACCAGCAGCGGCGTGTTGCGGATCAGCTCGACATAGCAGCGCGCCATCCCGCGCCCCACCACGCTCGGCGTCATCGCCAGCACCGCCGCCCCGGTGCCCGCCAGCAGCGTCACCAGGAACGCCCCGGCCGACACCCACAGCGTCACCCCGAGCCCGCGCAACAGCGGCCCGGCATAGATCTCGCCGTCATAGGTCTTGTAGAGAAACGGCAGCACCCGCGCCCATTGCCAGCGATACGGCATGGCCCCGGCGCCCTGCGCCACCAGCCAACCGATCCCCCCCAGCAACAGCACGAAGGCCGCGATCTGCATCGCGGCCCCCGTCCGTTTCGTCATGGCGCGTGCCTGGCTCAGGCCTTCTTCACCCCCCAGAATACCGGGCTGCCGGACTTCACGACGTCCACCACATTCGCCCGATACGCGGTCGGCGTGGTCCACTCGCCGGTCGAGAAGAACGGGATATGATCGAACGCCAGGCGCTGCATGTCCTCGCAGACCTTCTTCTGCGCCGCCAGATCGGGCGCCTCGAACCACTTCTCGCGCAGCGCCTCCATCTCCGGGTCCACCGGCCAGCCGAACCAGCCGTCCTTCCCGTTGCCCCGCAGCGGCACATGCCCGCCGGGGTTGGACACCGCGAGCCCGCCCCACGTCGTGCAGAACGCGTTCCAGCCCCCCTTGTCCGGCGTCTCATGGCTCGCCCGGCGCGACACCAGCGTGCCCCAATCCATCAGCGTGTATTCGGAGTTGATGCCAATCGCCTTGAACATCGCATCCGTCACCAGCGCCATCGCGGTGAGCTGCGGCTGGTCCGACGGCGACATCAGCGTCACCTTCTCGCCCTTATAGCCGCTCTCGGCCACCATCTGCTTGGCCTTGGCGAGGTCGCGCTTGCCGATCAGCTTGTCCATGTCGACCATCGAGGCCATCGGCGAGCCGGTGACGAAGATGCCGGCCTGCTTGCCGAACTCCGCCTTGAAGTCGCCCAGCACGGCGTTCATGTACTCGTCCTGGTCAACCGCCGCCTGAATTGCCTTCAGCAGCTTCGGGTTGTTGAACGGCGGCAGCTCGTGGTTCACGCCGATCACCCCCAGCGCCGCCAGCGGGCTGATCACCTCGAGCTTGATGTTCTTGTCCTTGCGCAGCAGCGGCAGCTGGTCGAACAGCGGGTTCTCCCACCAATCCACCTCGCCCCGCTGCAACGCCGAGAGGCTCGTCGCCGGATCGGGGATGATCTTCCACTCCACCCGGTCGAAATTCACCACCTTGCCGCCGGCCAGATAGCTCGGCGCCCCGTCACGCGGCACATACTTGGTGTTCTTCGCATACGCCGCCGAGGCGCCCGACACCCACTCGTCGCGCAAGAACCGGAACGGCCCGCTGCCGACATACTCGCTGATCTGGGTGAACGCATCCGTCTTGGCGATCCGCTCCGGCATGATGAAGCAGTTGTTGTAGCCCAACGCATAGCGCATCAGCGGATAGGGCTTCTTCAGCTTGATCACGATCGTCTTGTCATCCGGCGCCGAAATCTCGTTCAGCTGCCCCAGCATGCGCTGGCCGAACCCGTCCCGCTTGGCCCAGCGCATGATCGACATCACGCAATCCTTGGCCAGCACCTTCTCGCCGTCGGTGAACGCCAGCCCGTCGCGCAGCACCATCTTCCAGGTCAGCCCGTCCGCCGACACCTCGTCGCCCGCCAGCATCTGCAAATGCGGCGTCAGCTTCTCGTCGATCCCGTACAGCGTGTCCCACACCATCGCGCCATGCAGCCAGGCCACCGTCGCCGTCGTCCAGATCGGATCGGGATTGGCCAGGTTCGCCTGCGGGATATAACGCAGCACCTTCGCCGCCCCCTGCCCGAGCGCCGGCATCGCCAGACCCCCCGCCATCGCGGCGCCGCCAGCCATCAATCCACGTCGCTTAAGCATGAAACTTCTCCTTGTTGCCGTCTCCGCGGGCTTTCGCTCGTCCGCCACCGGTGACAGGATGACGCAAAACCGATGCCAAGGAGAAGCCCATGCGCCTGCTGCTGGCCACCATGTCCCACGAGACCAACACCTTCTCCCCGGTGCCCACAAAACTCGCACGCTTCTGCCGCGACGGCACCACCCTGCTCAAGGGACAGGCGGCGATCGATTTCTACCGCAACACCGGCACCTGCATGGGCGGCTACCTCGAAGTCGCCGCCGCCGCCGGCGCCGACATCACCGTCCCGGTGACCGCTGCCGCGCCACCCTCCGGCCGCGTCGATACGGAAGCCTACGAAACTTTCTGCACCCTCATCACCTCCGAAGTCGCCCAAGGCGGCTACGACGGCATCATGCTCGACCTCCACGGCGCCATGGCCGTCGAGACGTTCGAGGACGGCGAAGGCGAACTCCTCCGCCGCATCCGCGCCATCGACCGCACAACCCCCATCTGCGTCGCCTACGACATGCACGCCAACGTCTTCGCCGACATGGTCGAAAACGCCGACATCGTCGCCGGCTACCACACCTACCCGCATATCGACATGAAGGAGACCGCCATCCGCGCCGCCCGCGCCCTCCTCGACGTCATTGCCGGCAAAACCAAACCCACCACCGCCTGGGGCAACCTCCCCATGCTCCCCCACGTGATGAGCCAGGGCACCCACATGTTCCCCAACCGGGACCTCCAGGCCATGTGCGCCGCCTGGGAGGCCTCCGGCCGCGCCATCGCCGCCTCCCTCTTCGTCGGCTTCCCCCACGCCGACGTCCCCATGGCCGGCCTCTCCGCCGTCGTCGTCACCAACAACAACCCGGCCGACGCCCAGGCCATGGCCGACGAACTCCTCGCGCTTGCCTGGTCCGCCCGCGAGGCCTTCACCTTCAAGATCGAGCCCCTCGAAGACTCCGTCGCCCGCGCCAAGCAACTCGGCGAACAAGGCCCCGGCGTCGTCCTGCTCGACCATTTCGACAACTGCGCCTCTGGCGGCACCATGGACACGACAGACGTGCTCCGCGAAATCCTCCGCCAGGAACTGGACGACGTCGTCTTCTTCGGCATCTACGACCCCGACGCCGTCAAGCAAGCCGCCGCCGCCGGCATCGGCCAGGACGTCGAGCTCGACATCGGCGCCAAACTCGAAATGCCCTCCCTCCAATCCGGCAGCCGCCCGCTGCACGTCGCAGGCCGCGTCCGCACCATCTCCGCCGGCTACTACCGCGCCACCGGCGGCCTCACCCCCGGCCTGCAAGTCTACATGGGCAACACCGTCGTGCTCGATACCGGCCGCGTCCAGATCGTCCTGCTCTCCCGCCACATCGAGCCCACCGCCCAGGAAATGATGCGCATCCTCGGGATCGACCCCGCAACCAAACGCTTCATCGCCATCAAAAGCCGCGTCCACTGGCGCGCCGACGTCGGCAAACTCGCCCGCGAAATCGTCGAATGCGCCGGCGTCGGCGTCTGCACCTCCGACTACGGCCAACTCACCTTCCGCAACGTCCGCCGGCCGATCTATCCGCTCGATCCGGAGATGGTGTTGCAG
>CAIWAJ010000373.1:0-5534 GCA_903910565.1 uncultured Rhodospirillales bacterium | reverse complement strand
TCCTGGTTGCAGGCCGCCATCACCGCCCGGCGCACCGCGGGCTTATCGAAGGGCGGGTTCAGGTGGTTGAAGCGCAGGCAGCCGATCGAGCCATAGGGGTCGATGGTCTTCACCACCATCGCCTTGTCGCGCTTGAGGCTCGGCAGCAGGTCGATCGCTGGGTTTTCCCACCATTCGATCTCGTTATTGGTCAGCGCCGCCGCGATGGTCGCCGGATCGGGGATCGAATGCCACTCCACGCGGTCAAAATACGCCACCTTCGGCCCGGCGGAGAACGAGGCCACGCCATCGGCGCGCGGCACGTAGCCCTCGAAGCGGTCGAACACCAGCTTGGCGCCGACGACGCGCTCCTTGTTGTTGAGCTTGAAGGGGCCGGAGCCGATGAACTCGGTGATTTGGGTGTTGCCGTCGGTCTTGGCCACGCGCTCCGGCATGATGGAGGCCGGCGCCCCGGTCAGCGCATCACGCAGCAGCGGGAAGGGCTTCTTGAGCCGGATGGTGATCGTCTTGTCATTAGTGGCGATGATCTCGTCGGCGCGCTCGATCACCAGGTTCAGCAGCGGGTCCCGTTGGCCGCCGCGCTTGATGGAGGCGACGCAGTCGCGCGCCAGCACCGGCGTGCCATCATGGAATTGCAGCCCGTCGCGCAGCGTCAGCGTCCACAGCTTGCCGTCATTCTCGATCTTCTCGCCGGCCAGCATTTGCAGCTTCGGCTGCAGCTGGGCATCGAGCCCGTAGAGCGTGTCGAACACCGCCAGCGAGTAGTTACGGGTGATGTCCGCCGTCGTCCACACCGGGTCGAGCGAGGCGGGGTCGGCATGGGGGACGAATTTCAGCGTCTTCGCCGCCCCCTGGCCGAAGGCGAGGTTGGGTGCAGCCAGCGCGAACGAGGCGGCGGCGGTGGATTTCAGGACGTCTCTGCGACGCATGGTCTGTCTCCCTGGGTGATCGTGCCGGCATCCTGGACTGGTATGCGGGCAACGATCAACAGGGAGGCAGGGAAGGGCTCCTTTTTTGAAAAAAGGAGCAAAAAACTTTCACGACTTTGGTTCCTACCGCTCGAAACTTCTCCCGAGAGGCCGAGCCATCGTCAACAACGGAAGAAAAAACTTTGGAACTGACCTCGATAAGTCAAAAATGGGGGGCGTTGACTCTCCAGCGGGAGTACGAAGCAAACGAACGAATTTTTTTGCTTCTTCATCCAAAAAGAAGCGCTTGCTTACTTGATCAGCCCCATCGCCTTTAGCCGCGCCTCAAGCCGCGGCGTTCCAAAGCCATGCTCCACGGGCTTAGAGATGTCCATGATCCTCGGCAGCGCCTCGGCGAACATGTCGACCGTGATCGGCTTGGTCGGGTCGAACTGCACGCCCTCGCTCTCGATGTACTTCACCCGCTTATAAAACCCGGCATTGGCGCCGATGATTTCGCCGGAGACGTTGCATTCCTCGCTGGCCATCCAGGCCACCGCCGGGGAGACCAGCTCAGGCTTCATGAACTCCAGCACCGCCTCGGGGATCAACCCCTCGGTCATGCGGGTCTTGGCCGAGGGCGAGATCGCATTGCAGAGAATGTTGTATTTAGCGCCCTCGAAGCGCAGGCAGTTGATCATGCCGTTCACTGCCATTTTCGCGGCGCCGTAGTTGGATTGGCCGAAGTTGCCGACCGTGCCGGAACCCGAGGTGGTGACGACGACGCGGCCGTACTTGGCCTCGCGCATGTGCGGCCAAGCGGCCATCGTGCAGTAGACGGTGCCCATCAGGTGCACCTGGACGACGAATTCGAAATCCGCCGGCTCCATCTTGTGGAAGCTCTTATCGCGCAGGATGCCGGCGTTGTTCACGAGGATGTCGATCTTGCCGAAATTGTCGATCGCCGTCTGCACGATCGCCTGCGCGCTCGTCCAATCCGCCACCGAGTTGTAGTTGGCGACCGCCGTGCCGCCAGCGGCGCGAATTTCCTCCACCACGCGATCGGCCACCGTGTTGGCGGTGCCGCGGCCATCCACGGCTCCACCGGGGTCATTCACCACCACCTTGGCCCCGCGGCTGGCCAGCAGCAGCGCGTGCTCGCGCCCCAGACCGGCGCCGGCGCCGGTTACGATTGCGACCCGGTTGTCATATCGGATGGTCATGCGTTCACTCTCCCTCACGGCCGTGCTGTCCCGCGCGGCCTCCATGGGTGAACGCTAGACCGCATTGCGGTCGACCGGAAGAGGCTCAGAGCCGCGATTGCTGCGGCGTTCCGGCGACCGGCACCGGGGCGGCGCGGTAGGCGCTGAGCCCGCGCCCGGCGGTGCCCGGCGCGGCTGGGATGGTGCGGGCCGCATCAGCCCGGTTGGACAGGCTGAACCCGCCGGTCGCCGGCATCGGCGGTGACCGGGGGACACCGCTTTCCGCCGGCCAACCCGGACCGCGGCTGTTCCAGACATTCTGCGTCCAAGCATTGTTCGACCAGACATTGCCCAGCGGGCCGGCCGGCGGGGTGCCGCCGAGGCGGTTGCGCTGCTCATCCGGCAGCACCGCGAAGACCCGGCGGCGATAGCCCTCGCCGAGTTCCGGCGTGGCGGAGTGATACAGCGCTGTCGCCTTCACCCAGTCCTTGGACTGGCCGTAGAGGTCCTTGAGGTAGCGCGCGGCATAGGCGGCATTGGCCGTGGGGTCGAAGGCGTCATCGAGGCTGGCGAAGGCGCGCGGGTGGTACATCAGGTTCACCTGCATGCAGCCGACATCGATTGATCGCGCACCCTTGGCCTGGAAGGCCCGCACCGCCGCGATCGCCTCGGCCTTGCTTTCGTAGATGTAGCCTGTGCCCTCGACATTGATGGTCCATGGCCAGGGGTGGACACCACCCTGTCCATCCGGCCGACCGCTTTCCACCCGTGCAATCGCTGCCATCAGGTAAGCGGGCATACCCGCGCCCCGCTCCACCATGCTGATCGCCTGGCGGCATTGCAGGCTCGGCAGCGGAATCGCGGGGGTGGCCGAGGCTGTGCCCGTGAACGCGACAAGCAGGGCAAGGGCGGTGATCCAGCGCATCGCCGCAGCTTATACGGCGAAGTGTTAAGCAGTGGTGAGTCCTTCCGCGCGGAGCTCCATCGACGCCTTACGAAATTTTCATGCTGCAACGCAAAAAATCGCTTGCACGCAAATGATCGCAGACATAGATTGTGCAGCGCAGCAGGGCGACTACGTTGCCCTCCTGCTTCTTGGACGTTTCCTCCCTAAACTTGGCGGCGCTGCAAAGCGCCGCCACTTTTTTTGCGAAAAATCAGGCGACTGGGGATTAGCCGCACGCCACTCAGAGCTGAGTTCGCTCCAGGAGGTGCGGCACAATCGCAGCAAGACCCGCGACAACCGCGGTGATCCGTGCCCGAACCCCGTCAAATCCGTCCAGGCGCTCCATCCGCGCCTCGTCCATGTAGAGCGACCGGCAAATCTCAATCTGCATCCCATGCACCCGCTCGCGCGGCCGCCCGTAGTTGCGGGTGATGTACCCACCGGCATAGGGATCGTTGCGGCGCACCGTGAAGCCTTGTTCGAACAGCAGATCCTCGGCGGCGCGGACCAGCACCGGCCCGCACGTGGTGCCGTGCCCGTCACCCAGCACGATATCGGTGGCGCCACGCGGTGCCATCGCATTGCTCGGCATCGAGTGGCAGTCGACCAGCAGGCAGGTGCCGAACGCGTCGCGGGTATCCTCGATTGCCGCCCGCAAGGCGGTATGGAACGGGTGCCAGCATGTCCGCACCCGCGCCTCGGCCTCGGCGAAGCGCAGCCTGCGCTTGTAGATGGTCTCGCCGGAGGCGACGAGCCGCGCGATCGTACCGAGCCCCGCCGCCACCCGCGGGCTCATCGTGTTGACCCATGGTGGCAGCTCGTCCTCGAACATCGTCGGATCGAGCTCCCAGGGTTCGCGGTTGGCGTCACAATAGGCCCGCGGGAAGGTGGCCGCGACCAGCGGCATGCCGAGCACGGGCACAGCCGCGAACAGATCGTCGACGAACCCATCCTCGCTGCGACGCAGCCGCAGCGGGTCAAGCCGCGAGGTTGCGATGAATGCGTCGGGATAGGCACGGCCGGAATGCGGCGAGGCAAACACGATGGGCGCGCACTGCCGTGCCGGCCGGAATACCCGGACGGGAGACGGAATTTTCAGATCGTCGCTGTTCGGCGCAAAATCCATCGCCACATTAAGCGGGTTCCGCTGCCTCGCGGCAACCGCCTCTTGTCGCGCGCTTTGCGGCCTGGCCCGCGGGAAGGGGGTTGCAGCAGTGGGGGGCGCGGGCTAGAAGTCCCTCATCGGATGGGCGCGTAGCTCAGCGGGAGAGCATCGCCTTGACATGGCGGGGGTCACAGGTTCAATCCCTGTCGCGCCCACCATCCGATAAGCCTCTGATATAGAAGGCTAATCTTGTAGGAACGGGTTTCCCTCCCGTTCCGCGCCGAACGTTGAGGCCGGACCGTGGCCGGGCACGAACGTGATATCATCCCCGAGCGGCAGCAGTTTTGCCTTGATGCCGGCGATCAATAGAGGGCCGTCACCGTATTCGAAGTCCGTGCGGCCGACCGAGCCCTGGAACACCGTGTCGCCGGCGAACGCGAAGCGCTTTTCACGCTCGACGAATACCACATGGCCGGGCGTATGGCCGGGGACGTGCAGCACGTCGAAATTCATCGTACCGAGCGCCACAGTTTCACCTTCTACCACGTAGCGGTCGGGGGTGACGTTGCGCATCCCGCTCATGCCGAACTTGCGCTGCGATTCCTCGATCTCGTCGAGCAGGAACTGGTCCCGCACATCCGGCCCGACGATCGGCACCGCGGCGAGGCCGGATTTTGCCCGCTCGGCATCCAGCTCCCCCTTCAGCGCCTTGGCGCCGCCGGCATGGTCGAGATGCCCGTGGGTGAGCAGGATCAGCTCGACCTTGAGGCCGAGCCGGCCAATCGCATCGAGGATCTTGCCAGGTTCGCCGCCGGGATCCACCACCGCGGCCTTCATGGTGTCGGTGTCCCAGATCAGACTGCAATTCTGCTGGAACATGGTGACCGGGACGATGGCAACGCGGAAATCGGACATGACGGCACTCCTGTGCCGGCCGGGAACGCCCGGCCGGATAACCTCAAATGGCAATGCGGGCGGCGAAAGTCAGCCCGGGCGGCTCAGATTGCCCCGTTGGGGGTCACCAGGATCTTGCCGTTGCGCCCGCCCTGCTGGGCATGCGCGACGGCTTCCTTGATCTGCTCGATCGGGTAGATGCGATCGACCGGTGCGTGCAACCGGCCGGCGGCGATGTCGCCGCCCAATTCGGCGTAGATCGCCCGGATCGCCGCCGCGTCGCGCCTTGCCATGTGCCGGCCAAGCATGAAGCCGCCGAGATTGACGCCGCGGAACACGAAATTCGCGCGGTCCACCTTTGGGTCCTCGCCCGACATCGAGCCGTAGGTGACGACGTGCGCCTCATCGGCAACACAGGCGGCGATGCGCCCGGTGGCGGCGCCGGAGACGGCATCGAGGCCGAGGCGGATCGTCGCCCC
>CAIWAJ010000372.1:0-5088 GCA_903910565.1 uncultured Rhodospirillales bacterium | reverse complement strand
CCGTGCGTGGGGTGTTGGAGGAACTGGGCGTGGATGACGTGCAGCTCGTCGGCATCGCCAAAGGGCCGGACCGCGATGCCGGGCGCGAATGGTTCCACATGGAGGGCCGCCCGCCCTTCCAGCTGCCGCCGCGCGATCCGACACTTTATTATCTGCAGCGGCTGCGCGACGAGGCGCACCGCTTCGCCATCACCACCCACCGCGCCGGCCGCTCCAAGGCACTGGTGACGAGCGAGCTCGACGAGATCGACGGCATCGGGCCGTCGCGCAAACGGGCCCTGCTGAACCATTTCGGCTCGGCCCGCGGTGTGAAGCAGGCCGGGCTACAGGACCTGGAGTCGGCGCCGGGCGTCTCACGGGAAATCGCCCGTCGGGTTTACGCTCATTTTCATCCCGGCACCCGGGTTTCTGAGCCCACGTGAGCCGGGCCAACGACTGCCAGGGGGCTTATTTAACGTTCAGCGTCAGTGGGCGGCGGAAGAGAACCCGCTTGTAGGGCGGATTGTTCATGTCAAGGCGAACATAATAGATCATCGGATTGCTTGTGATGGTCGAGAAGCTCCGGTCGCTGGCCGCCGGGTCAAGCAGCGAGAAATATTCGTAGAGCCACTTGCCCGCGGGGTCGCCAGCAGTAATCGCGGCCGTGCTCATGACCAGGAGCGGCTTGGACCAGTTGATGAGATCCCACGATGCGCTGAGGTAAAGCCCCGGTGGCCCCCAGCGCGGGTCGGGCGTGAATTGGGTCGTGAGGTAGGCGCCGCTGGCGGGGTGATAGACAAGGCTCTGCACCTCGCCGAGCGCGCCGGCGCCAACTGGTGAGCAGATAAAGGGCGCCGGGTTGCTAATCCTGGTTTGCACATACGGGTTGGCAAACTGGACGTTGAAGCCCTTGCCATCGAACCCTTGCCAGGATGTGGGGTCGAACACGTTGCTCGTGCGCATAAGGCATGGGCCGTAGGTCTGGCCGCGATATGGCCAGTCATTCAGCATCGCGTAATAGAAGCGGCCAGCCGCGACAATGCCCGTCGGGCTGTTGTAGCCGATCGGCCCGCCGTCCAACCCCTTGTTGAACTGATAGGGCAGCCCGGCCACGTAATTTCGCGGTGCGGGGCTTTCGGAGAAGGTTTGGCCGCCGTTTGTGGATTGGGCGAAGGCGATGACGTTATACCAACAGTAGAAGGCCGCGTTCGCCGCCGCGGCGAGGCACTGCCCCGGAACGTGCTGCCCGTGATACTCGGTATGAACCAGCGCTGCGATATTCTTGCCATCATTGGTGTAGAAGCCGGCGAGCCATTGAGCTTGGGCGAAATGGGCCGGGTTGGGATCGAGCGCCGAATTCATCACAACGGCGCAGTTGCGTGCGACGGTCAGCAGGGAATTGCCGGTCATCGCGCGGTTGGTCGATCCGCTCGCATGCAGATGAACAATACCATTGCTATCCCGGTAGGCGCGCGCCGGCGCATCCGGCGTGTCCGTCGCATCACAGGCCTGCGTAGTCGTGTCAAAGACCGGGACCGCCGGGCCAGAGAACGATGACGTCAGCACCGGCAGCGTCGCCGCCGCGGCGGACGACGCATCGGCCAGCACCGTGAGCGCAATGAGCAAGGCAACACTGCGAAGCAGCTTGGCCGGCGGCGGAACCGTCAACATCATATTCATCATTCTTCGCTTATGGGGCATCGGTTACCCGACGGTTGAGAGCCTATACCCATTCCAACCTTAACCGCGCCTGAACATACGTTCACAAAGCCGACAGCACTTGCGCAAAGATAACGATGCCGGGGGGTGAGACGCGTTCAAGCCAGGGTCTAGCGCTCCATATGGCTGCGAACCAGCGCCGCCGTGCGAAACACCCCATGGACGAATTTGCTGTACGGCAGCACCAGAAACAACGCGAACACGAAACCGAGATGCACCGCCAGCAGCCAGCCCATCGCCGGCGTGGCACGGAAGACGAGCAACAAAAGCCCGGTTTTTGCGACCGACACGAGCAGCAACAGCAATGCATATTCGCCACCCAGCACGGCGCGCGCCGCCGGAGCCGGATCGGCGAGAATTTTCAACCACAGCAGGCCGGTGGTCCCAATCAGCATCAGCAGCCCGCCGACCGATCCAAGGAGAACAGGCGCGCTCAGCAAGTCATAAGGTGCCACGCGGCCAAGCAGGTGGTGATAGACGGTCGCGACAGAGGTGGCCGCGAAACAGAGGAGGAAGCCATAGGCCATGGCATGGTGCAGCCAGCGCCGAAGATGCGAGAACCCTTCCCCCGGATAGTTGCAGCCGTCACCACCGCCGCCGAGATTGCGCAGGGTCATCGCGTCATGCAGCGCATGAGCCAGGGCGCCGACCGAAGGAGCCCCCCCACCGGAGGCGCGCCAGAATGACCGAACCGACATCACCATCGCCAGCAACGCGAACAAGCCCACCGCCGAGGCGGTCCACACCATCGCTTGGTAGGAGATCACCGCAAAGAACGCGCCCGGCCCGGAATGGGCACGCAGCATCACGTCAGGCGATTGCAGGGCTCCGGCCAGCAGCAGCACCAGGGCCACGGCCAGCGCGCTCAACACTGAGACGACGGTGCCGTTGCGTTCGAACAGAGACCCCATCGGCCGCGGCCATGCGTGCTCGGCATAGCTTTCCACCCGCAGCGCCGCGAAGGCCTGCGGCACGTTGATGCCCCAGGGGTGCGGCGGCGCGTACTGGCAGGCATAGAAGCAGCCCTGGCAGCCGTGGCAGAGATTGGCGAGGTAGTTGAGATCGCCGTCGCTGAATTCGCGCTTCAGCTGCATCGCCGGAAAAACCGCGCAGAACCCCTCGCAATAGCGGCAGGCGTTGCAAATTTCCATGTTGTGGCGGGCATCCGCCATCGCCTCGCTCGGCAGAGGCATATCGGCCATGCCTCAGTTCCTCGCCGCGCGCGCGGCTTCCCGCCCGGCGATGCGGCCGAATACGGTGCCAATGGTCATGCCGAAGCCCGCCAGATAGCCACGGCCGAGAATATTGCCGGCCATGATTTCCCCGGAGGCAAAGAGATTGGCGGAGGGCCGGCCATCGGCCATCAGCACGCGGGCACTCTCGTTCACCTTCACACCGAGATAGGTGAAGGTGATGCCGGGGCGCAGCGGATAGCCATAGAACGGCGCCTCCTCGATGCGGCGCGCCCAATGGGTCTTGGGCGGCGTGAGCCCCTCGGTGCGGCATTCGTCGAGCCCGGTACTGTCGAAGCGGCCCGGCTGCACCGCCGCATTGTACTCGGCCACCGTCCGCTCCACCGTGCCGGCATCGAGGCCGAGCTTGTGCGCGAGCTCCGCCAGACTATCGGCCTTGATGGCGGGATAGACCGAGGGCATGAACAGGGAATAGGCCTTGGCGTCACAGATCGAATAGCCGATCTGGCCGGGCTGCTGGGCGATCAGGCGCCCCCAGATGGCGTAGCGCTTCGGCCACACATCCTCGCCTTCGTCGTAGAAACGCACGCCATCACGGTTCAGCACCACCGAGAATGGCACGCTGTCGAGCCGCGTCGAGATCCCGCCATCGAATTGCGGGCTGCGGGCATCGAGCGCCACGGCGTGGAATTGGGTGGGATCGCCGATCGGGGCAACGCCCTGATCCAGCAGGGTCTTGAGCACGCGGCCCTTCGCATATGGCGTGCCGCGAATCACGAAATTATCCACCGCGTCGCCCCAGTATTGGCGCATCCAGTCGAGATTGGCCTGGAATCCGCCGGCCGCCGCCACCACGCAGCGGGCGGTGACGCTGGCGGGGAAGCCGCGATGATTGAACGCGGCCGAACGGACGAACCCATCATCAACGTCGAGGTTGGTCACCTCGGCATCATAGAGAATATCGACGCCCATACGCTCGGCAGTGGCGTAATAGGCGTTGAGGAGCGCCTTGCCGCCGCCGAGGAAGAAGGCATTGGTGCGCGAGAGGCTGAGCGTGCCGGAGAGCGCGGGCTGGAAGCGCACGCCACAGGCCTCCATCCACGGCGTCATCTCGGCGGAGACGCGGATGGTCATGCGCGCAAGCGGCTCATCGGTGATGCCGCCGGTCACGCGCCGGAGATCATCCCAGTACTCGTCCTCGAGATAGGAGCCGGTCAGCACCTTGGTGGGCGCCTGGTGCATACCGCGGAAATTGCGCGTATGCCGCGAATTGCCGCCGCGGAATGCCTTGGGCGCCGATTCAAGCAGCAGCACGCTCGCGCCAGCCTCCCGCGCCGTCACCGCAGCACACAGGGCGGCGTTGCCCCCGCCAATCACGAGGACGTCGTAGATACGTGTCAGGTCGGCCATACGCTCTGGAACTTGCCCAATATGAGTCGCGTATCTCTGCCCGGGTGACGCCGCGCTGGCAAGACCAGGATACACAAAGGGCGGCCCGCGCTGCGGACCGCCCTGTAAACTATCCCGACTCGTTCCCCGAAAGTGATCGATCAGGCCTTCTTGCGGCGGCGCAGCGCGCCAAGACCAGCGAGGCCGGCACCGAGGATGGCCATCGAAGCCGGCTCCGGAACCACACCTTCGTAGAAGTCGCCGAATTCCCACTTCGTGCCAGCCGTGTTCGAAACGATAATCGAGCTGATCGAGTTGCTGTTGCCAGTGGTGAAGCCGACGAACTGAGCGTCCTGGTTGACAGCAGTTCCGGTGGTGCCGTCGAAGGCGCCGGTTCCGGCGCCGCCGGTGGTCACATTGGGAGTGATCGCGGAGGCGCTTCCGCCAAACGGGGTCACCGTCGAGCTGACCACGCCACCGCTGGCAGTGGTCGCGACCTGGACTTGAGCAACGTTGCCAGCGGAGTCAGTCATCGTGATCGTCACGCTAGAATTTTGGGTCGAAGCGGCCACATTCTGAAGATAAAAACCAAAAGACGTCACCGCCGACGAGAAATTGTTGATCGTGATGCTGCGGGCCGCGGTGCTGTCTAGGAAGACAGACCCCGCTGGAGCGTTGGTCAAAAGCACGACGGGAGACAACCCTAAGGTACCCACCCCACCGACCTGGCTCGTCGTGAACGCTGGCGTACTAGCCCGGATAATTCACGAGTGGCTGACGGGCATGGGACAAGCCGCTGATATAATGT